>SYFI01000096.1 GCA_005800465.1 Actinomycetota bacterium
GCATCTGGTCGTAGATGTGACGCACCACCGGTGCCATCTTCTGCGTGAGGCGCCCGGCCACGATCATGAGGTCGGCCTGGCGCGGGGTGCCGCGGAAGTACTCGGCCCCGAAGCGCCCCATGTCGAGCCGCGGCGAGAGCGTGTGCATCATCTCGATGCTGCAGCAGGCCAGGCCGAAGGTGGCAGGCCAGATTGCCGAGGTCTGCGCCCACGCGATGGCCTTCTCAACCGTGGTGGTGAGGATGCCGCGGGACGCCTCGAGGGCCTCTGGGTCGCGCAGGTCCCAGTCGATGGCATCGTCGGTGCGTGGCGACCGGCGGATAGGCGCGCCGGGCGGTGGGATCAACGCCATTCGAGTGCTCCCTTGCGCCAGACGTAGGTGAGAGCGCCCACCAGAATGGTGATGAACACGATCAGTTCGATCACTGCGGTGACGCCGACATCACGCAGCACCACGGCCAGCGGGTAGAGAAAGGCCAGTTCGATGTCGAACACGATGAACAGCATGGCCGTGAGGTAGAAGTCGATCGAGAAGCGCTGCCGCGCCGGCTGCGTGGTGAGGATGCCGCTCTCAAACGGCAGCGCCTTGGTGGCGTTCGGCCGCTTGCGTCCGATGAGTGACAGCGAGAACAGCGCCACGGCAACGCCCGCGCCGAGCACGAGATAAATCAGGATTGGAAGCCAGGTGCGAAGGTCCATGGGGACCTGCCTCCGCCGTCGTCGCCGAGTACGACACCGGGTGTACCACCCCGGTGTCGGTCCCCACGGTACCAATGGTCAGTCACAAACACATCATCGTGCGGATTGCCTCATGGCAAGGGCAATCTCGCGGGGTCGGAATGTGTCGTTTGTGACATATACGCACTGGCACGAAGTGGGTGGTGAATTGGCACCATCGGGGTGACCCCGGTCACCCTGCGGTGGCGACGATCTCCGCATGCGCACAAGCCGTCACAGCCATCGCATCGGAGGATGGCTGGATATCGCGTGACGATCGCGGCAACATCATGTTGTTGGGTTTGTGTCGGGGCCGCGCGCGACAGTGGTGCTGGCGAACGACGCGCTCGACTTCGTGATCACGATCTATGGCGAGAGAGGGCGGCAGCGATGAGAGCGCTTTACGACAGCGGGGCGCACGCGATGTACATCGATGTCGTTGACCCGCCGCACGAAGGGCCGAGGGGGACGGATGTCGATGGCTATCCGGCGACCTCATAGTGGGTGTGGAGATCCTCGACGCGGACGACACGCCCGATGACAAGGTCGTCGCGGTGCTTGCCCGCTTCGGTCTGGACGCGGTGGGCATCCTTGCCGCGCGCGATGCGGCTCTGCGGGTCCCCGACCGCGAGGTGACGCTCACGGTTGGCGCGTCGCTGGCCGCCTGATCATGGCCGTTGATCGCATCGCCTACTTCTCCGGTCTCGTGGCCGAGACTCCCGACGAGCCCCGGGCCCGGTACGGCCTGGCCGTTGCCCTACGCCACGCCGAGCGCCACGTCGAGGCCATCGACCAGTACCGCGCGTACCTCGATCTGGCCGACGACGCGGGAGCGGCGTGGGGACACCTGGCCGAGTGCCTCACGGCCACCGGTGACATCAACGCCGCAGCCGATGCTTACCTCACGGGCATCGACACGGCGCTGCGAAATGGCCACAACGGGCTTGCCGCCGATTACGAGGTTGCCATCGAGGCCCTCGGCTGAGCACTGACGCAGCAGATCTGTCGGCCCGCGGAGCCGCGCGCTTCTGGTTTCGCAACGCAACGGTGGGTCGAAAGACCGTGCTCGTCACCCTCGGCCCGCGCTTTGTTGAGGCCATCGCCTACCTGGCCATCATGGGGCTGGGGCTCGGCGCGTACCTCAAGAGCGTGGATGGCATTTCGTACGTGCAGTTCATCGCCCCGGGCGTGGCTGCAAGTGCGGTGATGTTCGGGGCGATTCTCGAGACCTCGTACAACGCATTTGTGCGCATACACGTGCGCCGGGTGTTTGAGGCGGCGGTCACGACCCCGCTTTCGGTGGGCGACGTTGTGGTGGGCGAGTACCTGTGGGGTGCCACCCGTGGAGCCATCTACGGGGTGGTGTTTCTGGGGGTCATGGCGCCCTTCGGCCTGGTGGCGTCGTGGTGGGCCATCCTCTGCCCCCTGGTGTTCGTGATCGGTGCACTCACATTCGCGGTGCTCGGAATGAGCTACACGTCGTTTGCCAAGAACATCGAGCACTTCAACATCTTCTGGACCGGCGTGCTCACCCCCATGTTCTTGTTCTCGGGAATCTTCTTCCCGTTCTCGGGCCTGCCCGACTGGGCGCAGGTCATCGGCTGGTGCCTGCCGCTGTCGCACTTTGTGGCGGCCACGCGGGAGTTGGCACTGGGCGGCGTGGGTTGGATCACCGCGCTGCACGTGCTGGTGCTGGTGGGATTCGCTACGGTGTTTTTCATGCTCCCCATTCGCCGGCTGCGCCGTACCCTTCTTGCGTGATCCGGCGTCAACTATTGCGCCCCTGCAACCACTTCAGTCGCTGCCGTCCATAGGTTGACCCGGCCCGGCCACACCCGTTCTCACAAGGAGAAATCGGTATGAACCGCAGGAACCTGCTGGCCGTCGCCGGCCTCATCGGCGCGTCGGCCCTCGTTATCACTGGCTGCGGAAGCAGCTCGTCCACCGCCGACACCAGCGGTGGCGACTCAAGTGCACCCGCGGGTGCAGCCACTGGATCGGGTGCATCGTTCCCCGCCCCGGCCTACACGCAGTGGTGCCAGGAGTCGCAGACGTGCTCGTATGCCTCCAAGGGATCGGGCGCCGGTATCAAGGACCTCACCAGTGGCGTGGTCGCCTGGGCCGGCAGTGATGCCCCGCTCACCGCCGACGAGGATCCGGTAAACACGGGCCCGATCCTCTACTTCCCGACGCTGCTGGGTGCGGTGACCATTCCCACCAACATCGAGGGCGTCAGCAAGCCCATCAACTTGACGGGCCCAGCGCTCGCCGGCATCTTCGACGGTGAGATCACGACCTGGAACGACAAGGACATCACGGCGTCCAACCCGGGCGTCACCCTGCCGGCCAAGCCCATCGCGGTGTGCGTGCGCGCCGACTCGTCGGGCACGTCGTACAACTTCTCGGGATATCTCGCGCAGATCAGTCAGGGCTTCGCCGACAAGGTGAGCGCCGAGGGCAGCAAGACCCCGGCGTGGACGGCCACGGTGTCGGCATCACCCGGCAACTCGGGTGTTGCCAACTGCGTGAAGAACGGGAGCAACTCGATCGGGTACGTCGATCTGGCCGAGGTCAAGCAGGCCGGGCTCGAGGGCCAGACCGCTGCCATTGGTGTGGAGGGTGCATACGTGGCCCCGACCACCGAGTCCATCAAGGCCGCGGCCGCCGACGCCCAGTTGAACCCCAACCTCACGGTCAGCGCCAGCCTGTCGAACAGCCAGACCAAGGGTGCCTATCCGATCGTGGTCACTACGTATGCCGTGGTTATTACGGGCGCCCCCGACAATGCTGCCGTCAAGAAGGCTCTCACCTACTTCTTGGGTGACAAGGCCCAGGGCCAGCTGGCGGGCCTCGGCTATGCCCCACTGCCGTCGTTCATGCTGTCCAAGGCCACCGCGCAGCTCTCCAAGCTGGGCTAATCGCCACGCTGCAGGGCGCAGTACCCGCCGGCCGGGCCCCAAGGGGCTCGGCCGGTGTCGTTTTCACGCCTACGACAGCCCGAGAACCCGCTTGAGTGCCACCTCGACGTCGAGGAGCTCAGTGGCGTCGAGCGCACTAATGCGCTTGCCGAGCCGCGTGACGTCAACCGTGCGCAACTGGTCGATCATCACGCGCGACGCCCGGCCCCTCACGGTGATGGGCGGTCGGAAGTGTGCCGGCTGCGCTGACGACGAAAGCGGCGCCCGCTACTCGTCCAGCAGTGCCTCGGCACGGGCCACGTTCAGAAGCCCTACGCGGTCACCCTCCTCGCGCTGCCAGATATCGCAGGTGGGCCCCGGGTCCTCGCGCAGGGTGGTGGGTGCCGGCTGGCCGAGCGCCTGCTCCGCCACTCGCCGCCACTCATCGGGCAGGTCGTCGCCAATGCGCACGCCCATCAGCGCCGTGAGCTGCAGTGCCCAGATGCGCCCGAGGCTCGTGGGGTTGTATCCACCACCGGCGGTGTCGAGCAGCCGCCCATCGCACACGCCGTCGGCGAGTCGCACAATGCGTCGATAGCACTCCTCAAGGCCCGCAATGGTGACCTGCAGATGCGTGTACGGGTCGGCGTGGTGCACGTCGGCACCCAAGTGCACCACAAGGGCGTCGGGCACAAATGCCCGCACCGCCGGCTCGACCACCCGCTCGATGGCGGCCAGATACGCGACGTCGCCGGCAAATGGCGGCAGCGGCACGTTGATGGCGGTGCCGGGCGTGCCGGCAGGCCCACGCTCGGTTACATCACCGGTGCCGGGGAAGAAGCCATAGACGAACTCATGCACCGAAATGGTGAGCACGCGCGGGTCGGCGTGAAAGATCCACTGCACCCCATTGCCATGGTGGGCGTCGAGATCGACGTACGCCACGCGGTCGGCCCCAAGATCGAGCAGTTCCTGAATGGCGAGGGCGCAGTCGTTGTACACGCAGAAGCCCGAGGCCTTGTTGGCAAAGGCGTGGTGCAGGCCAAGCGGTGCGGGCCCGAATGCCCGCGTACCGGGATTGGCCCACACCACCCGCGCGGCCTCCACTGCCGCGCCGCACACGTTGGCCGCTGCGTCGTGCATGCCCGCGCGCGGCACGGTGTCGTGGCCGGCCACAAAGCCCCACTGCGTGGCCTCAAACCCCACGGCAACCCGTGGGTCACGTGAGTACTGCTGCACCGCCCTCACGTATGCAGGAGCGTGAATGCGCGACAGGCTGGCGTCGTCGGCGGCATCGAAATCCACCACCGATACCCGGGGTGCGTCGAGCAGCCCCAGCTGGCCGAGCAGGTCCCATGCCAAGCCCCGGCGCAGCGGACGCTCGTCGTCGTCAGATGGGTTGTAGGCCTGCAGGCGGGAATGCCATGGAACAACGACGTCAGACACGTCAGTTGACCGTGACGTGCACGACCCCGGTCTTCGCCAGCGGCACGGCACCCGAGTTGACGAGCGTCACCTGCCGAAAGCCCATGTCAGCCTGCCCGGCCTGCACTGCCATAAAGACATAGCGCGATGACACACCGCCGTTTTTGGTGGGCACGTTCTCCCCGGATACTTCGGTGATAAGTGCGGTGGCGTCATCGTCATCGCGCACCCAGCCAACGGCCTTGGTGCGTTTTGCCTGATCGGGCGACACCGTGAGCCATACGGTGAATGTCTGGCCGTTGGCCACAGTGATGGTGGGCCCGTCGCCGCTCGCGGGCACGGTGTAGTCGGGCCTGGCGGTCGCGGCGGTGGCAGCCGTTATGGCCGGCGCAGTGGCCGCCGCCGGAGTGGATTCGTCCCCCCCACATCCGGTGAGAGTGGCGCCAAACACGACGAGGGCAGCAGCGGCCGCGGCGAATGGTTTGCTCATACCCGGCAGTGTGCCAGTACGCTCTCGGCATGAGCACCGAACCAGTTGATGCAGCCACTCAGGCCCTCGTGCGGGAGATCCGCGAGGAGGCCTCGTTGCTGCGCGCTGAGACCGCCACGCTGGTGACCGACGTGCCGGTGCCGGTGCACCTGCGCCCCGGGCTGGGTTACAGCAGCAAGGCGGGTGTGGGGAAGATCATCACCATGATGAAGCGGGTGAGCGAGAAGATGGTGCATCACGTGGTGGAAGACGCCTTCGACCGCGTGAGCCAGCGCCTCACACGCATTGACGTGATGCTCGACCAGCAGGAGCGCCGCATTTCGACACTCGAGGAGCGGCTGGACGCCACTCCCGACGATCGTGCCTAGTCGGCCACCGTCACGTTGAAGGTGATCGTCTCGGCCGGTGTGGTCTTACCGGGCGGGATGCTGTCGAACACCAGAGTGCCCGTTCCGGCCGAGACCGCGCTGAAGGTCCAGTTCTCCATGCCACCCATGCCCACCATGGTGTCGGTGGCGGTACTCGTCTGGGTGTCCGGCACGTACTTGCTGCTTTCCAAGTTTACGCCCGGGTCGCCTGTGGGAGTCATCTTCCACTGGTAGCCCGTGGTGGGGTTGCTCGCCAGTTGAATGATGAACGTCTCGCCAACCTGGGCCTGGATGGTGGTCTCTGCCTGGGTGTAGGTGGACGACGCGCTGCTCTCGCCGCTGGTCACCTGGGCGTCGCTCTCACCGCAGCCGGTGAGGGCCACGGCACCAGTGGTAAGGGCGAGGGCCGCAAGCGATGCGGCGGCGATCCGGGCGATGCGGTATGAGGTCATTTCATTTACGATACCATATGGGCGAGCGCCGCGCGGAATCGGTAACCGACGGCATCCCACGAGTACTCACGCTCCATGAACTCGCGCCCGCTCGCGCCCATGCGATCCGCGAAGTCGCGGTCGGCCTCGTAGCGGTCCATCGCCAGGGCGAATTCGCCGTAGTCGCCAAACATCAGGCCGCCGCCCGAGAGTGATGAGGTATCGGTCATCACCTTGCTGCCAGCCGCAGCAAGCGTGGGCCGCCCCTCGCGCCAGGCTTCAAGCAGCAGGTTGGAGAGGCTCTCGTGTTCGCTGCCGTTGATCACGCACAGCGCCCCGGCCACGATGTGCCGGCGTTCGTCATCGTCGAACGTGCCCACCATGTCAACGGCCTCGCCATACTCGGCTGGCGGGCTCCATGGCCCGTCGCCCACCAGCACCAGGCGCAGATCGCTGCCGCGCTCAGCCTTCCAGCGGGTGAAGTACTCGGCCACCACCGGTACCCGCTTGGCGGGCTCCATGCGCCCGGCGTACAGCACATAGCGCCCGGTGGGGATTGGCGTGCTGATGAGCGGGCGATCCTCGATGTGGTACCCGGTGCCCACCACGGCGGAGCGCTGCACGGTGACCATGCGGCCCACCAGCTTGCGCTCGTTCACCGAATTGAAGATGCACCCGCGTACCGATGCCAGTACCGACCTGATGAGCTTGGCGTAGGCGGCGCCCTCATCGTGAATGCACGGGATGAGCACCATGCGCTCGGGGTTGGCCATGCTAGCCATCTGCACCATGCCGAACAGCGCGGGTGCCCCCACCATCAGGTCGTAGCCACGGCCCTCGTCGCGGATGAACCGCTGAAGGTCGGGCGACCAGACATCCGAGAAGAGCAGGTCGCTCTCCTCGGTGGTGGTGAGGTGCCAGCCAGCAGCGCGCTTGGCGAGCAATTCGTGGCGACGCGCTGGGTCGCGCGGGCCGGTGGCAAAGCGGTGCACGGTGACCTTGCCGTCCATCTCGGTGCCGGCGGGGAAGTCGTCGAGCCAGTCCACGTGATACCTGGCGCAGGTGGTGGCCACGTGCACCTCGTCATCCGGGCCAATCCCATAGTGCGCGTAGCCACGCATCATCACCTCGGCACCGCCTACCACCTCGGGGCCGAATCTGGGGACGACGAACAGCAGCTTCACGGGTACCTACGCCCCGAGGGCCGCGCGCAGGCGGGCCGAGACGAAGTCGACGTCGTCATCTGTGATGCGCCCATGGGTGGGCAGGCTGATGCTGCAGTCGCCAATCCAGTCGGCAACCGGAAACAACTCGGGTGGTGCCGGGTACATGGGCAGACGGTGCAGGGGCGTGAATCCCGGTCGGGTTTCGATGCCGTCGAGTGCCAGGTGCTCGCGAATGCGGTCGCGCGCGGCCATGTTCGAGTTGCGAAGCACGACGGTGAACATCCAGTGCCCGTGTGCATGCCCGCCCGGAGTGGGTGGGATGTGCAGCAGGTGGTCCAGATCGCCGAGGCGGTCCTCGTACCGGCGGCACACACGGGCGCGCTCTCCCAGGTGGTGCTCAATGCGCTCCATCTGCGCCAGGCCCACGGCCGCCTGCAAGTTGGTGAGCCGGTAGTTGAAGCCGAGCACCGGGTGGAAGTAGGTGCGGTTTGGGTCCTGCCCCTGGTCGCGGTACAGGCGGATCTTCGCGGCCAGCTCAGCGTTGTGGCATGTGACCATGCCGCCCTCACCCGTGGTGAGGGTCTTGTTGCCGAAGAACGAGAACGTGGCGATGTCGCTGTGGCCACCCACGTGGGTGCCGCGAACGCGGGCGCCAATGGCCTCGGCGGCGTCCTCCACGACGATTGCTCCCTGGGGCAGGTCCTCGCGAAGCGCCGGGATGTCAACCGGCATGCCGTACAGGTCAACCGGGATGACGGCCTTGGTGCGCGCAGTTACCGCGGCGGCCACGGCCTCGGGGGTGACGTTGAGCGATGTGGGGTCGGAATCCACCAGCACCACCGTGGCCCCCACGTACGACACGGCGTTGGCGCTGGCCACGTAGGTCATCGAGGGCACAATCACCTCGTCGCCCGGCCCGATGCCCTGCGCCACCAATGCCAGGTGGAGGGCAGCGGTGCCATTGCTGCAGGTAATGGCGTGCTCTACGCCCGTCCACTCGGCGAAGGCATCTTCAAAGCGCTTGACGTACGGCCCCTGCGACGACACCCACTCGGTGGCGATGCAGTCGGTCACGTACTTCATCTCGTTCCCCTGCAGATCGGGGTACGCGACAGCAATGCGATGCACGTCTTGGTTCTGTATTGCCACGAGCACTCTCCCAAAGGTCGGAAAACGGAGTTCGCCCGAGCGAACCCCGTTCCCTTCCCCCGATCCTAGGCGACCATCACGGTACGGGCGCCACAACTACACGCTGTAGGCCATCGCATAGAACTGCACGGTGCCGGTGTCGACGGCACATGGTGCGATGGCGGTCCCGTCCAGCCCGGTGTTGTTGGTTGACGTGGTTCGCCCGAGCACCGTGAGAGTGATCGGCCCCGACCACGACTGTTTCATACTGGTCAGGTTGGGCAGGCTGGGGTCGAACACGCCACTGTCGGTCATCGCGTCGGGGATGGCAACGCCATTCACGACGTACCGGTGGACGACGTTCATGGCAGTGAGGGTGAATGGCGCCGTATTGGGCGTGCTACCGGCGCAGTTCGGGGAATACCGCGACAGGTTTACCTCGGGGTCGTAGCGAAATGCCGTGGAGGCCGTGAAGGTGGCGGTGCCCAGGGTGACCCAGCCGGCACCCGGCTGCAGCGTGACCCCGGTCGTCTCGGTGAAGCCGATGAGCGATGGTGAGGTGGGTCCCGCGGGGCCAGTGGTGTTCCACGAGATCTTGGTGGCCGACTTGCCGCACTTGGCCTTCTTGCTGACGCTGCGCAGTGCCCCACCCTTCTTGGCCTTGCAGGCGCAGATGGTGGTGCCTTCGGAGGCAGCGGTGGCCTGCGTTGCGACGACTGCGCTGGTGGCGATGGCGAGGCCGGTAATGGCCGCGACCACGCGGGTGGGGCGGGACGAATGCATGGGGAAACCTTTCGGGTGGGGATTGGGGACCCCGGAAAAGCGAGTCGCTACCCCCGCGTCTGCCACTGATCCTCGGTGAGACCAATTGGTATCCTCTCGCTGGAGGGGCGCGACGCGTGAAGGCGGAGAAGATGGCCATGAATCACCCCAATACGAGGGCTGGTACGCAGGACCGGGCAACTTCCACGTCAACGGCCGCCGGGCTCGAATCCGCCTCCCCGTGCGGCCGCAGCGCCGCCTCGTGCCGTGTGATGAACCGCTCACGCAGATTCAGGGTGAGAAATTGGCGGAAGCCCAACGCGGTGCTCGTGCCTCCAATATGGCGTACGTGCGCACGTGGTTCGACGAGCACACGCCAGCCGTGCTCCCGCAGCCGGAAGCACAGGTCAACATCTCCGTAGTAAGCGGGGTAGAAGTCGTTGTCGAGGCCACCGACTGACTCCCACGCGGTCCGGCGGATGAGCATGCCAACCGAGCCGTGGTAATCAACAGCCCGCGACTCGACATAGTCATCAGGACGACGGGATCCATCGATGAGGCCAGCGCATGTGAGGCCGCTTCGCCACACGACCATGCCGGGATCAAGTACTTCGTCGTCATGGTTGAGGGTGAGCGCGCCGACGGCCCCGGCATCGGGCACTGCCTCGGCACGCGCGACGAGTGCGGTGATCATGGCGGCCTCGGGGACTGAATCGTCTTGCAACTGGAGCAGGTATTCCCCTGTGCCGAGCGCGAACCCGTGGTTGAACGCACCACTCACCCCAAGGTTCACTGGGATGTCTGCCAGCTGCACCTCGCCGGAATACTCCCCGGCGATCGCGCACACCTCGTCGGTGGCGTCGTTCAGCACCACGATGGTCTCAAATGGCACCGAGCGATCGAGCGCCGCGATGCCGTCGAGGCATGCGCGAAGGCCCGTGTTGCGGTAGGCGGGGATAACGATGGTGACCCGGGGCCGTGCCGCACCCATGCGCAGTGCCTCCCTGGTTGATACTGCCCCACGCCGTCTTACGCGGCGGTGGTCACCCGCGCACTGCCCGAACGGCGGGAGGCCTCGGCGACGGCCTCCGCCACGGCGGGCACCAAGCGCTTGTTGAACACCGAGGGTACGACGTAGTCGGCACTCAGCGCACCCTCTTCAACCACCACGTTGGCGATTGCGCAGGCAGCGGCCATAAGGGCGTCGTCGCTGGCCTCGGTGGCGCGGACGTCGAGCAGCCCGCGCCAGATGCCCGGGAATGCCAAGGTGCTGTTGATCTGGTTGGGCATATCCGGACGCCCGGTGGCAAACACCGCCACCCCGTCGGCATCGCCCGGGTCGAGTTCGGGGTTCGGCATGCCGAGCGCCAGTACCACCGGGTCGGCATTCATCCCCGCGACGTCCTCACGTGATAGCGACCCGGGGTATGACACGCCCACGTAGACGTCGGCGCCCTTCACCAGATCACGCATGGCCTCGTGGGTTTCGGCGCCGCGTACCTCGGCGGCGTCGGCCTTCTCGGCGAAGTGCCGGTAGGCCATGGCACCCGGGCCCGGTCCGGCCACGCAGATGCGCGACTCGGCGATGTTCTTACCCACCACGGCAAGGCCATTGAGCGTGCCTGCCAGCAGCGCAGCAGCGGTGCCCTCGGCGTCGCCGTGTACCACCGGGATGTCGAGCGCCCCCCGCAGGATGCGGGTGATCTCAAAGCAGTTGGGCGCCGAGATGTCGGCCACGTGAATGCCACCGAACACCGATGCGATCTTGATGACGGTATCGGCGATGGCCGCCGGATCGTCGAGGTCGATGGGCAGCGGGAATGCATCGACGGCGGCCTTCTCGCGCATGAACAGCGAGAGCCCTTCGAGCACCGGAAGCGCCGCGAGCGGGCCAAGATCGCCCTGCCCCACAAGTGCTGACCCGTCGCTGATCACCATCACGCTGTTGCCCTTGATGGTGAGGTCCCAGGCGCGGTCGAGGTTGTCGTGAATGGCCATGCACACGCGGGCCACGCCCGGGGTGTAGGCCATCGACAGGTCGTCACGGTTTCTCACGGGTATGCGCGTGCGCATGGTGAGCATGCCGCCTTCGTGCGCACGGAAGATGGCGTTGGTGACGCCGTGCACGGTGACACCCTGCACATTGCCCAGCGACGTGACGATTGCATCGGTGGCCCGCTCATCGGCACCCAGGATGACGATATCGCGGGTGATGGTCTCACGGGTGGACCGCACGGTGTCCATGCCATCGACCTCGCCGCCCGCCATGGTGATGGCGGTCATCGCGTGGCTGAGTACCTCAGGGCCAGCTGAGAGCTCGGCGCGGACGATGACGCTGGCGTTGGACGGCATTCGGAAGAACCTCGGTTGGCTTCTGGTGCGAGGGCGCGCCGGAGACTAGCGGCGCAAACGCGCCTCGGGAGAGGGTTCCGCACCCGGGCCGGTGATCCTTCCCGGGGCAGCGAAGGTGCGGCGCTACGCCGCGGTGGCCCGCAGCGCCAGATGCACGTCTGGCGATCGCAGCACGGTGCCATCTTCCAGAGTGATGGTGATCCCGTCGGTCTTCGCCAGCCGCAGGCCAGCGTTCGCAACGTCCACCGAGATCAGTTGGCGATCACGGAAGGCCAGGGCATCGCCCGCATCGGTGACGTCCCAGTCGTCGGCGATAGGCGCCTCACTGCAGCGCAGGTACAGAAGGTCCCATCGCGGGTCGTACTCCACGGCGTCGAACACCGCTGTCCCAAATGTGACGGTCACCTGCTCGTCCCCGGAATTCGCCTGCATGCGAAGGCATTGAACGCTTCGCCCCGACCAAGACGATCATATTCCACCACCACGCAGATCCATCGCGACGGCCCCATCCCGGCGTGGAAGTACCGGTGCCGCTGGGGTCGCTCGGGGTCGGGCAAGCTGATGTCAGCGCTCGCGATGGCGATGAGCAGGTCGCGTCTGCTCAGGTGGGCTACGTCATGGTGCGAGTCCGCGATCTGCCGGAAGGCCCGATCCGGCACGCGCACCTGCCTCCCGAACACCGGGTCGATGACCCATGCGGCGCTTGGCAGGTCGTCACTGGGGCGAGTCTCCACACCCCGGTATTGCTCGCAGCACAGTGCGCACCGGTGGGTGACGCACTGTCAGCAGTTCGTGCTGATCTGGCGCTACGCGGCGGTGGCCCGCAGCGCCAGATGCACGTCTGGCGGCCGCAGCACGGTGCCGTCTTCCAGAGTAATGGTCATCGCATCGCCCCGCTCAAGGCGTGTGGTGAAGTCGAACATGTCCACGCCAATCAGAGCACCATCTTTGAACCGCAGCGCGTCGCCCTCGTCGCTCTGATCCCAGTCATCACCGGGCCGCTCTGGCCCGGAGTGCAGGATGAGGTTGTCGTGCTCAGGGTCGTACCTGATGACGTCGAAAACGATGTCGCCGTAGGTAACGGTCATCGCCCGGTCTCCTTCGGAAGTCGCCGCACCGCGAATGCGGTGAATGCTTCACCGGATCCACGGCGATCGTACTGCACTACGACGCACAGCCATCGCGATGGTCCCACTCGGCGACGGTAGAAGACGTGGCTATTGAATTCATTCTCACCGAGCCCAGAGTCCCCGTGATGAGTGGTGAGCAAGAGACGTCGAACTGCGCGACAGGCACCCCCAGTTCGTTTCTGCCCGAATGGGGGTCCGCGGCCACCGGGTGACGATGATCGACGACGGGTGATACCCGGCCGGGCTCCGCGTGGCGTGGCGTGATCCTCGTATCTAAGGGCGCCCACGTTTCGGTCTGTGCTGGTTGCCGATGTTCGGCGCGCGGTGGGTGATCCCAGCGTGGAGACAAATCCCCATGCAGGGTCGTCGTGGAATCCATGCCATCTCGGCAAGTGGTTGCGTAGTGTTCGACCTCGTGCAGCCTGAGGACCTCGAAGACGTGACCGCCGTGACGCGCAAGGTCTTTAGAGCGCCTGCGTCCGCGTGTACCGGCACCCAGGGCGGTGTCTGCGTATGACCGAGCTCAGGTCATGGGTTGGGGCCGGAGAGGGCGGATGGGCACGCCGGATGCTCACGCTGCTGTTCGTCGGCCTATTGCTGGCGCTGCCTGTCGGCTGGGTGTCATCCCAGTACCTCGGGAACGAGGTGAACTCGGCACTCAGCTACAACGTTCAGGATGGATGGTGCGAGGCAGGAGTATTCCCCGGTCTCGGCAAGCATTGTTTTGGCGACTACACGCAGTCCTCGTTGGTGGCCGAGCACGACTTCCACCTGAGCTCCCGCGATTTTGCCAAGCAGGGCCCGTACCTCTCCGATCCCAAGAGCGCATATAACTCGCTCTACCCACCGATCAGCCAGCTGCCGCATGTGGTGGTAACGCTGACCCGCGAGCACCTGTTCTCTCATGAAGTGACGTTCTATCTGTATGCGACGCTGCTCGGACTCGCGATGCTCTTACCGGCGATATGGGTGGCATGGGGATGGCGTCACTCGCCGTTCGCACTCGCCCCGATCCTGCTCCTCGGAATCGCGTCCCTGCCGATGTTCGCTGCGCTCGATCGCGGCAACAGCGCCGGGTTCGTCGTCCCCTTCCTGCTCGCATTCGCCATTTTCCTGGGGCGCGAACCGCCATGGGTGGCACCAGCGGCAGTTGTGGGCGCCGCGATGGTGCGACCGCAGTTCATCTTGCTCGCCCTCGGGCTCGCTGCGATCGGGCGCCTGCGTCAGGCCGCAGCCGCAATCGCCGTGTTCGCGGTGGCCACGGTTGCATCATTCGCGCTCACTCCTCGGGGCTTCTCCGCCAGTTTCAGCGCGTGGCGGGAGAGCGTCACCGGGTTCAAGGGTGGCTTTGGCGACCTGACCTGGGAGATGCCAGCCAATATCTCCGTTGCGCGGGCCACGGTGGCCACGGGCCAGTGGCTCAGTGATCAGCCCAGCGTCATCGGTTCATTTGGCCGCTGGCTTGCTGGCGCCGCCGTGGCTCATCCTCTCGGTCCGTCGCTCATCCTCTCGGCACTCGCGCTCATGGTGCTCTATCTCGCACGCGACGTCGTGCCCCGGTCGGTCGCCGTCGTTCTCCCCCTTGTGCTCGCCGCCACCTTCCCCAGTGTGGTCCCGAGCTACTACCTGATGTTCGCCCTCGTGATCGCGGCGTTGATGCTGGGGCAGGGCCTGTCCGCGCGTGGCCCGCGTGGCGGCATGATCGATGGGAGCGCAGCCGACCCGAAGCGGGCCCCGTGGTACTGGGGCTGGCCGCTCGCCATCGTCACCTGCCTTTCAATTGCCCCACTCACATTCGTCGGGACAACCCCCCCCGGGTTGCCGATCCCGCGGGGCAGCATTGTTCTGGAGTGGATTGGCCGCCTCTGGGTGCTCATCGTTCTTCTCGGGCTGATCTGGGTGCTGATCCGCCAGCACCAGTCTCATCGCGACGATTTACCCGGAGCGGGAACGGCATCTACTTCAGGTGATCTGACACCAGCGCCCTGAGGTCGGCCTCGGGCCTGGCGCCCAGATGTGAGATGACCTCGGCGGCAGCCACGGCACCCATGCGCCCGCAGTCGTGCAGATTGCGGCCCTGTGTCCAGCCCGCAAGGAACCCGGCGGCAAACAGGTCGCCCGCGCCGGTGGTGTCCACCACTTGCACCGCGGCCTCCGCCGGGATGATGTGCATGTCGCCGTCACCGGCAATCACCGCGCCGTGCTCGCTGCGGGTGATGGTCACCACCTTCACCAGCGGGGTGACCGAGTGCATGGCGCTGTCGAGGTCGTCGGTCTCATACAGCGACGTGATCTCGCTCTCGTTGGCAAACAGGATGTCCACGTCGTTATCCACCAGTTCGAGGAAATCGGCCCGGTGGCGATCAACGCAGAAGGGGTCTGACAGCGACAGCGCCACCGCGCGGCCGGCATCTTTGGCGATGCGGATGGCCTTACGCATGGCCTCCTTGGCGCCCGGCGGATCCCACAGGTAGCCCTCGAGGTATAGCACGGCCGAATCACGCACCACTGCCTCATCGACGTCGTCGGGGCCCAGTTCGACCGACGCGCCCAAGTGCGTGCACATGGTGCGGTGGGCATCGGGTGTGACCATCACCAGGCACATCGCGGTGTCGGTGCCATCGGTGGCTGGCGGGGTGTCAAAGCGCACGCCCGCGGCCCTGATGTCGTGCGTGAAGATGCCGCCCAGTTGGTCGTTCTTCACGCGGCCGATGAATGCCGTGCGGGCACCCAGCATGGCCGCACCCACGACGGTGTTGGCTGCTGAGCCGCCGGAGCACTCAAGGCCGGGGCCGAGTGCCGAGTACAGCGCCGCAGCCGTGATGCTTTCGATCAGCGTCATGCCGCCCTTGTTCACCGGCAGCGCGTCAATCTGCGCATCATCAACGTGCGTGAGCACGTCAACGATTGCGTTGCCAAGGGCGAGGATGTCGATCGAGGGCGGTGCGGGTGGCGTCACGGAGTTCTCCTGATTGCGTCGGGACACCGGCAGGCTAGCGGCGCATGCGCCGCCAGATGGATGCGCCAACCCCCGCCAGCAGGAGCATCCCGGCCAGGATTGCAATCACCAGCATCACCACTGGGGTGGATTGCGAGGGTGCACCCTCGGGCGGCGACGGCAGGTTTGAGGGCGGCGTGGGCGGGATGGGAGCAGGGGTTACCTCGGTTCGCGAGCGTGTGCTCGTGAGCGCCCGCTGGGCTGCCTCGCCCGATCCCACGAGGTTGTTCGTGATCGCTTCGTTTACGGCATCGGCGAATGCGGAATATGACGGTGCGGTGGCGGTGTGGCGCCGGGCAAAGACCAGCGCACCCCGCAGGTCCTCAATGGAATATCCGCTGTCAATCCGCCCATCCTTGAAGTAGTCGGCCACCACCTCGCGTGCCGACCCCGCCGCGACCGTGGTGGGCAGCAGGATTGCCACCGCGATGAGCAGGGAGGTGCCCCGGGCACGCATCACCGCCGCACCATCAGGTACTGCACGGCCTGGTCAAGCCCGTCCACCGAGAGTTCGAACATCGGGAAGATTCTCTGCACGATGCTCAGTGTGTACGCCCCGTGGATACTTTCCCACCATTTCTTGGGGTGCGGGTTGAGCCAGGTGGCATGTGGAAAGTGCTCCTCAACACGCTGAAGCCACTCCGAGCCCGGTTCCTCGTTCATGTACTGGTAGTCAATGGCGCCGCCGGGAGCCAGCAATTCGCTGGGCGCCATGCAGGCATCACCAACCATCACCAGCTTGTAGTCGGGGTCGATCTGCGCAAGCAGGTGCAGTGTCGACTCCGAGCGCGATGGCTGCATGTCGGGCGTGAGGTACACGCGGTCGTACACGCAGTTGTGGAAGAAGCGCACCTTGAGGTCGCGAAAGTGCCCAGCCTTGTGCACCGCGGTGAACAGGCGGTCGAGCAGCAGGATGTGATCATCCATCGAGCCGCCGATGTCGAGCATGAGCAGCACGCGCACCGTGTTGCGCCTGGGTCGGCGGAACGACAGCCGCAGCTGCCCGGCGTGGGCGGCGGTCTGCTTGATGGTGTCGTCGATGTCGAACTCGGTGGCCGGGCCATCGAGGCGCGTAGAGAGATGCCGCAGGCGGCGAAGCGCCACGCCGAAGTCGCGCACACCGATCTCGGTGTCGGTGCGAAGATCGCGCCACTGGCGATCGCCGGCGGTCTGGATGGCGCTCTTCCAGCGTCCCTCGCCGCCGATGCGGATTCCGCCCGGGTGGTAACCGGAGTGACCAAAGGCGGAGGTGCCACCGGTGCCAATGTGCTCGCTGCCTCCGTGGTGCTCCTCCTGCTGCTTGTCGAGCTTCTCCTGAAGCTTCTCGAGCAACTCGCTCAGGTCCATGTCGTTTCGCATCTCGTCCAGGCGTGCGCGCTGCTCGTCGGTGAGTTGCAGCATCTTGGGGTTCTCATGCAGCCACTTCCACACACGGTCGTCCAGGGCATCGGTGGCTGGCTCGATGCCGCTGAAGTAGCGGGCGAAGGCGATGTCGAAGCCGTCGTAGTTGCTCTCGTCCTTCACCAGAAGGCTGCGGGCGGTGAGGTAGAAGCCCGAGAGGGTGCTCTGGTGCAGGTCGCGGTCGAGGGCGTCGTGCAGCATGAGCCACTCATCGAGCGCCACCGGTACCCCCTCGTCGCGAAGCGCGGTGAAGAGGCCCTCAAACACGTGGTCTAGCCGCGGCCTTCCTGCATTGCGGCGCGCCTGGCACGGATGCTCATATGCCTGCGCGCGATGTCGAGGTCGGCCTGCTTCTTCAGCACCACGCCCATAAAGGGCAGCTCATCCACGATCTTCGCCGGGTCCACACCAGCCACGGCCAGCGCCTGCACCCAGTCCACCAGCTCAGATGTACTCGGGCGCTTCTGCAACCCGTCCATCTCGCGCAGCAGGTAGAAGCCCTCCATGGCCGCCTGGATCAGGCGCTCGTCGAGGCCCGGGTGATGCACCCGCACGATGCGCTCCATCTGTGCTTGGTCCGGGAATGCGATGTAGTGGAACACGCAGCGGCGCAGGA
>SYFI01000097.1 GCA_005800465.1 Actinomycetota bacterium
GCGGACTACGTGCGACGCACCAGCGGGTTTATTCCACTCCCGCCGAAGCGGGGCTAGTCGTCGCCGAAGGAGACGCCGTGCGGCAGAAGCAGCACGGGGCACGTTGCGTGGTGACTCAGGTGCCCGCTGAAGGAGCCCACAAGGCGCAACGCACGGTCAAGCGCACCGCGATGCGCGGCGGCCACCAGCACATCGGCGCCCTCGTCCTCGGCCCAGCGCACCACGGCGTCGGGGGCCGAGTCGGCGTCGTGCGGGTCGAGCAGCACGGGCACGGCGCCGGGGATGTCCTCACACACGCTCTCAAGAAGCGCTTCCGCGATCTGGCGGTGCGACGCCGTGGAGTCTGTGAGCGGCGAGCCACCAAATGCGCCGCCAATCGCCGCGATCACCGACTCGCTAAACGGCGGGCCGCCCAGCACATGCACGACCGAGATACGGCCACCGGTCTTCACCACCTTCTGGGCCAGGCGGATGACATCAGCCGAGACGGTTGCGTCATCAACGCAGGCGGCCACGTGGTGGAAGGATCCGGTGCTCACGGCGGCAAGGCTAACGGCCAGCAGCCCCCCCGGCCCGGTCTCCCGAGGCCAGCCGGTAACATCATCAGCGAATGAGTCGACGACAGGGACGGCGACAGTGGGCCTGAGAAAGCGTTACTTGGTCGCAGTGGTGGGAGTGCAGGGCAGCCCTGCGGATGCTCAGCGCAGCGAAGTCGGCTCCTACCGCACCGAAAGCGCGGCCCGTCAGGCCGGTTCGGACGAGTGGCGACGCATCCTTTTCGTTCACGCTCCGCACATTGACCGCTATCGCGTGGTCATTGAGCATGACGGCGCCGTGATCGGCGACGTGCCCATGCCGGAGGTGCCGGCCGACGCCGCGCCCGGGATTCTCGATGAGACCGTCACCCCGTTGGGGGTGCCGCTCGGTGCAGCCGGTGAGCGGATCGAGGAGCACGACGCCGACGACGCGGAGTCCGTCTCACCTGTCGAGGTCGCTGAGGCCGTCGAGGTCGTTGAGGCGGCCGGCGAGCCGGAAGTGCTTGAAACCACGGGCGAGCCGGAAGTGCTTGAAACCACGGGCGAGCCGGAAGTGCTTGAAACCACGGGCGAGCTGGATGTCATTCCGCGCGACGACGAGCTTCTGCTACCTGTCGACACCGCCGTGACGGGTGAGCAGCCCGCCATCGTGCGCGATGACGATCCTGAGGCAGACCCCGAGCAGGTGACACCTGCGCCGGCGGCGTACACAATTGAGGAACCGCCGGACGGGCCTGTGCCCGACGAGATCATCGCGCGCTTCGCGGAGATGGTTCGTAGCGACGAGGAGCGGGCCGCCGAGCGTGCGGAGCGGGAGCGCGGGGCCTGACCAGGTGGCCCCGGGGGACCCAGCGCGGCGCAGCTGCGACCGCGGTCTCGCCCAGCTAGACCGTTGCGGCTCCGGCGGGTGTTGGCTCTGCATCGGCGCGATCACGCAACAGCATCATGCGCTCCCACGCCTTCGACTCGGCAGCCGTGTGGGCGTCGTTGTCGGTGTAGAGATGCGACCCGCGCGAGATGGCCAGATAGTCGGCCACGGCGCGCTCGAGTTCATCGTGCGCGTTGCGGAAGGAATAGGCGACATCTGCGGTCATGTTCGAACGCTCCCAGGTCGGGCATCGGCCTCCGTTGGGAATGCATCACAACTGCCCGGCGTGTGCACCGGTGAATCATTCCCTCCGGCACACGTCACATTACCCGGGTGGTCGGACGCGTATCAGGGCATCGGCAGAATGATGCGCTCGCACGACAGTCCGTCGGGGCCCACCTGCACCATTCCCACTGCTGGCAGGCGCTCGTCGGGCGCGAGCGATTCGCGAAACCTCATATAGGCCCGCCCCTTGATACCGGTCTTCTCGGACATCTCCCGTACCTCCGGGATGTACACCGCACCAGGCGAGAACACACACGTTCCGCGCACCTCTGTATGCACCGGCATGTGCAGGTGCCCGTGCACGATCAGGTCAACTGGCCCGAACTGCCGCCGCAGGCTGCGGTGCAGGCCCAGCAGCACCGCCCGGCGCCGGGCCAGGCTGAGGCCTGCGGCGGGCAACTCAATTGCCCGGGCACGACGACCATGCGCCAGCCCAATACGTCTGCCGCGCACGGTGATTATCCGCGCCGTGGGCAAGTCGATGCCCGCGTCGCGGTCGTGGTCGCCCTGCACCGCCACCACCGGGGCGATCTCCCCAAGGCGGTCGAGCACGGAGAGGCACGTGATGTCACCGGCGTGCAGGATGAGATCGCTGCCGGCCAGCGCCTCGAGCACCGATTCCGGGAGTACGGGCAGGGTCTCGCCCACATGCGTATCGGCCACCACCCCGATTTTGACCGTGCGCGAAGTCACCGCTGGTAGCCTCGACCAGCCGTGAACCTGACCGCCCGCCCCGCATGAGGATCTCCGCCAAAGCCGACTACGCCGTGCGTGCACTGCTGGTGCTCGCCCGCCGCTCGGGGCCCGATGCGCCACCTGTCACCGTCGACCGGATGGCGCGGGAGGGAGACATCCCCCCGCGCTTCCTCGAGGGCATCCTGGCCGAGGTACGCCGGGCGGGGCTCGTGGACAGCAAGCGCGGCGCCGACGGCGGGTACCGCATCGCCCGCGACCCCGCAGACATCGGTGTGGCCGAGATCGTGCGGGTCATTGACGGCCCCATCATCCAGGTGGCAGGCCGTGACCCGAACGACGTCGCCTACCCGCCGGGGCTCGCGGCGATCGGCGATGTGTGGCGCGCGGCCGGGGATGCCGCGAGGCACGCCATGGAGGCCGTCACGCTGGCCGACCTGCTCAGTGGCGGGGCGCCCGACTTCCAGATCTGACGCGGGCGGCGGGGTCAGAGCCCCATCGCGTGATAGCCGGCGTCAACGTGCAGGGTCTCCCCCGTGACGGCACGGGCGAGCGGCGAGCACAGGAACAGCGCGGCATCGGCTACCTCGTCGGCATCGATCTCGCGGCGAAGCGGCGACTTCTTCGCGGCCATCTCGGCCATGTCACCGAAGCCCGGAATACCGCGCGCGGCAAGCGTGCGCACCGGACCGGCCGACAGTGCGTTAACCCGCACAGCGTGCTCACCCATGTCCCAGGCGAGGTAGCGCACAATCGACTCGAGCGTCGACTTCGCAACGCCCATGACGTTGTATCCGGGCACTGCGCGCTCGGCAGCCATATACGACAGCGTCACGATCGATCCGCCACCGACCGCCTGCATGTGCGGCTCAACCCGCTCTGCCAGTGCGGCCAGCGAGAACGCCGAGATGTCGAGCGCCAGATGAAAGCCCTCAGACGAGATACCGATAAACCGCCCGCCCAGATCATCTGCGCGGGCAAAGGCCACGGCATGCACAAGGATGTCGATGCCGCCAAGCGACTCCGCAACCGACGCCACGGCGGCATCCATCTGCGCCTCGTCCTGCACATCCATGGGCACGACCGGCACGGGGCCGTTGGTCAGTTGGGCGGCGAGCTTGCTCACATCGCTTTCGACCCGCTCGCCCTGAAACGTGAGGGCCACACGTGCGCCCTCGGCGTCGAGACGCCGCGCAATCGCCCACGCGATGCTGCGCTTGTTGGCGACGCCCACCACGAGCGCCCGCTTTCCGTCCACCAGTCCGCTCACGAGTTCCTCCGGGTGCTTGATCATGCGACTGCGCCACGCTACCCGAGCGCGCCCGTAATGGCCGATCGCCGATAGGCTGGGGGCCTCGTGCGATCCCGTCCACGCGCCCGCGCGCTCATCATTGCCCTTCTGGCGATACTCATCGGATCCACGCTCGCGTGGACCCCAGCCGCCATGGCGCATGCGGTGGTCGAGAAGATCGCGCCGGATGATCGCCAGCGGATCGATCGATCGCTTGCCGATGTGCAGATCACCTTCTCGGAGGCCATCCAGTTGCTCTCGCCCACCGACGCCTCGGTGGTGACGGCCACCGGTGAATCGGTGGTGCGTGGCTCCGCGCAGGTGCCAGCGGGCAACTCGCATCTGCTCATCATCCCGCTCACGCGCAGCCTGCCTGCCGCCACCTACACCACGCGGTGGCGCGTGGTGTCAGCCGACGGCCACATCGTGGGTGGGGCGGCCGTGTTCGCCGTGGGCGACGTTCCCATCGGCGCGCCATACCTCGGGGGCGCCGGCGGTGCGAGCGGGCCCGCAGAGACGTCAGTCTGGGCCATGAGTGCACGGTGGATCGAGCTGGTGGGTATCGGCGGCCTCGTAGCCCTGATGCTGTTCCGCCTGCTGATCTGGCGCGCGGCATGGCGCCCCCCACCCCGCATTGGACGCGCATCGCAGGATGCCGTGCTCGCGTGGTCACGCGACTCGTGGTGGATCGGGTTCGGCGCACTGGCGTTCGTGTCGCTGCTGGGTGAGGCGTACGTACTGGTGGTGAAAACCGCGAGTGCGCTCGGCATCAGCGTGTGGGGCGCGCTCGGTGACCCCGCAGGAGTGGTACGCGTGCTGGCCGACACGCGGTTTGGCGATCTGCTGCAAATCCGCACTCTGGCGCTATTCGTGCTGTTTGCGCTTGGCGTGTGGCGTTTCCTCGTCGAATACCGCAGTGGTGAGGCCCCGCCGCAGGACGATGCCGATGGCGGCCTGTGGCCGGGAATCGTCATGCTCGCCGCGTCGCTGGTGGCACTGGGATCCATCTCTGCTCAGGGCCACGCATCGGTGACCTCGCTGCCAACTCTGCAGGTACCCGTTGATGCCCTGCACGCCGCCTGCGCCGCCGGGTGGGTGGGTGGCCTGATCATCATCACCATCTGGGTTGTCCGGCTGCCAAAGGTGGCAGGCGCTGACGGCCGCGCGATGGGGGGCATTCTGCTGGTCCGGTTCTCGGCACTCGCCCTCATTGCCGTGGGGCTCGTCGTGCTCTCTGGCGCGGTACGCGCATTCGGCCAGATGAGCAGCCCCGCCGACCTGTGGCGCACCTCGTATGGCTGGACGATCCTCGTGAAGATCGGGCTGCTGGCCATCGCGGGCGTTCTGGCACTCCGGTCGCGGCACATCGTGTCGGCACTTCGCCGGGCGGGGACGCCCAATACCGCGACGCTCGCGATCATGCGCAGAAATGCCTGGATCGAAATCGGTGTGACGCTCACCATCGTCGTGGCGTCATCACTGCTGGTGGCACAGGTGCCACCGCTCGGATGAGCCACGGCGCCCACCAAGTGCTGGTGCTTATGCGCCACGGCGTGGCTGAGGACATCGATTCCCGCCCCACCGATGACGAGCGCGAACTCACCACTGCCGGCCGTGCTGATGCCGACCTCGCAGCCCAAGGCCTTGTGGCGCTCGGCATACGGCCGGACGTCGTGGTGTCGAGCCCGCTCATCCGCTGCCACCAGACAGCCGAGATGGTGGCCCGGGCCGCGGGGTGCCCGCTGCACGACGACCGGCGGCTGGCCCCGGGCATGACCACCGACGACCTGCTCGATCTGGTGATCGACTTACCGGATGCTCACGTGATTGTGGCGTGCTCGCACCAGCCGGGGCTCACGTATGCGCTGTCCGAAATCACCGGATGTGGCGAGATCGGGTTTCACCGACCGCAGGCGGCGGTGATCTCGTTGACATCGCCACGGCCAGGTGGCGGATCGCTCGTGGCCCTGCTTCCCCCGCGCGTGCTGCGTGCGGCGGCACAGGAGTCAGGCTCGGGCCGCTAAACCACTGCGACGGTGTTGAGCGCGCGCGCCAGGAGGGCGGCCGGCTCGCCGTCAACGACGGTGAGGCCCAGCTCCTCAATCTTCACCAGCAACAGGCGACGCGCCTCGCGGCGCTGCATGTGCAGTGCCTCCCAGCCCGCAGCCTCGGCGTCCTTACCGTTCTGCTTTGCGAGATCGTGCAGCGTGCGCGATACGTGCTCGAGCGGGGTCGGCGCCACAAGGCGATCATGGGCGTCAACCAGCAGGATGGCGCGCATCCACGATGTGTCACCCGACTCGCGGGCCTGACGCGACCACTCGGGCGGCATCAGGTCTTCAAGGGCACCGATAATCCCGGTCCAGATCTGGGTGTTGGGGGCGTCGCTCATACGGTGCGCATGCGATGGCGCGCCCCGCCGGGCCATATGGGCCGGGCGGGGCGAAGTGCCATCTAGCGTGCCGATACCTCGACGTAGTCGCGCTCGCCGGAACCGATGTAGACCTGGCGTGGGCGGGAGATCTTCTGATCCTTGTCCTGAATCATCTCAAGCCACTGCGCAACCCAACCCGGGGCGCGACCGATGGCAAACATGACTGTGAACATCTCGGTGGGA
>SYFI01000098.1 GCA_005800465.1 Actinomycetota bacterium
CGTGGATGTGCGCGGCGGCGGGCCGGCATCGCGCGAGACCGACCTGCTGCAGCCAGTGGCGACGGTCCCGCTGGTGTCGGCCATCCTTCTTACCGGTGGCAGCGCATTTGGCCTGGACGCAGCCAGTGGGGTGATGCACTGGTGCGAGGAGCAGGGGCTTGGCGTTGATACGGGCATCGCCACCGTGCCCATCGTCAGCGCTGCCGCACTGTTTGATCTCGGCATCACTGGTAATGCCCGCCGCCCGGGCGCAGCGGAGGGCCGCCTGGCCGCCGAGGCCGCCAGTGACGGACCGCATGCCGTGGGCAGCGTTGGGGCCGGCACCGGGGCGACCATCGGCAAGTGCCACGGCAGGGACCACTGGTGCAAGGGCGGAATCGGCACCGCGAGCGTGCGCCTGCGAAGCGGTGCCACGGTTTCGGCGCTCGTGGCCGTGAACGCGTTTGGTGACGTGCTGGATGAGAACGGGCAGGTGCTCGCGGGCGCATGGGAGCACGGGCGATTTGTTGACTCCCGTAGGGCGCTGATGGAGGACGAGCCGCGGCATCATCGATTGGGTGAGATGTCCAACACCACGCTGGCGGTCATCGCCACCGACGCGCGGCTTGATAAGGCGCAGTGCACTCAAGTGGCCCGGCAGGCCCACGCCGGCCTTGCCAGGGCGATTGCCCCCTACGGCACGGCGCTTGATGGCGACATCGCATTTGCGGTGGCGACCGGTGCGACCGAGGCGAATCCCATTATCGTGGGCAACGCCGCGGCCGAGATGGCAAGTGCCGCGGTGCGTGATGCGGTGCGCCAGGCCACCTCGGTGCGAGGAGTGCCCACCGCCGCCGACCTCTCGAAGGGCTGACACCCCGGCGGCGGTCCCAGAAGGCATGGCCCACCCAGCGCGCCTCGGTCGACCAGTAGTAGCTCCGAAGTCCCAGATGCTCGTCACGGAGCATGAAGTAGTCGCGTTCCGATTCAGGAAGGGCATCTAAAATCGCCAGTGGCGTACCGCCCGATGGCGGCACCGAGGCGCGAGCCCATAAGGATTGCGGTGACGAGCCCTTACGACGAAAGGGGATCCCAGGAGATTGCGGTGTCGCCTGCCAACGCCCAGCCCTCGCCCCACAGCGCGATTGGGCACGGCCGGATATTCAGCGTCGACTGATTGATGCGTCGCTCGCCAATCGGGGCTTCAGGCAGTCCGTGCTCGGCCTGTTCCGTAACCCGGCCTACACCGAGGTGCAGCCCGACCTCGAGCCACAGATATATGGCGAAAGCGTCATGCTGCCGCCCAACCTGACGAGTGCGCGCCAGTGGTATGCCCTGATACGACTGCAGTACGCGCACCTCCGTTCCTGGGCTGCGGGGGCCTATGACGCAGGCACGGGCGTCGCATCGTCCTCACTTTCTGCGGTGCCGGCTGGGGATCAGCCGCGGTCCCTCGACCGCGCCGCGCTTGATGCCTGCCTGGGCGGGGCATTCCATCCGGGCGAGGAGTTTCCATGGATTGCCCGCGTGCACTGGATCTGGACGGATGATCTCCGGCTCCGTGATGCGACCACACGCCACGGTTTCACCGACTACGGCCCTGAGTTGACACCGCAGATTGCGATGTCACGGTCCGGCCCGCTCTCCCGGCTAGGTCCGGGTGGGTACGTGCAGTGGATGGGCACCCCGTGGCACGCCGACTCATCGAGTTGCCGCTATGGGTACCAACGGGTATCCCCGCAGCCTCCAGGTTTCTGGCCTGCGCGCATTCCCAACGCCGTCCTCACTGCGGCCGCCTACCAAATTGTCGTCGATGAGCGCCGTTCGCTGCGTGAGCGACGTCAGGCCTTTCGCCGTCGTGCCGGGTGGGAGCGCTTCATCGCACATCCCACCGGCCCGCCGACTCTTGCGATGATGGTCGGCGAGTGGTCGAAGCTCGGGGTGGTGCGCGAGCGACCCGGACCCGCGGACGGGGCGTTCCCGGTGGTGCTCAAGGTGGAGTCGGACGTCGGTTTCGCACACGAGCCCGACACCGTCTGGCCCGCGTGGGTGACCGTGCCGCGGTCACCCACGTTCCCATTGGTCACGGCCAACTCCGACGATAACTCCATCAGGTCGATGGACTCCCGCGGGCGCGTGACGGTGATGCCCCTCAACGGGGCCATCGCCCGGCCCGAGGGGATGAGTCGGGACCGCTACGGCAACCTGTACGTGGCCGCGATGGATGACGGCACTGTGCAGCGGGTGGGCACCGACATGTCGGTGACCACCTACGCGTCCGGCATTCCGACCTCCGTCGGCGTCGTGGTCACCTTCGGGGGCACGCTGTTTGAAAGCAGTTACACGGCCCAGGGTGGCATCTACCGGGTGACGTCCTCCGGCACGGCGGGATGGCTGGTGGAGCCGGGGGGTGGTATCGGCCAGCCCACGCTTATGGCGATGATGCCCGACCAGAGCGCACTGCTCGTCAGTTGCGCCGCGACGGGATCCGTTGCGAAGGTGGATCCAGCGACGGGTCAGGTGCTTGACCCCGCATTTCTCACCGGTCTGAACCGGCCGCGGGGTATTGCCTTTGACCAGCACTGGGACATCTACGTGGCCAATCAGGGCGACAACACCATCAACCGCTATGCGACGGATGGACGGCCACTTCCATTCGTGCTGACGGGGCAGGCGCTCACCACGCCGTTTGGTCTCGCCTTTGACGCGAACGGCGTGCTGTACATCACCCCGACACAGGCCGCGGTGGTTCAGAGCGTCACGATTCAGGGGAACACCGGGAGGGTCGCGACCTTTGCGACGGACCAGGCCAATCCCGGCGGGCTTGTCTTCAACAGGGGCCAGGTGCCGCCCCCGGCGTAGGTGCCGTACGGCGCGCTAGGCCAACAGGTCGTTCAGTTCACCGGCGCGGTCGAGCGCCGACATTTCATCCCACCCACCGATGTTGCGTCCGTCGATGATGATCTGAGGGAACGAGTAGCCACCGGTCTCGGCAACCAGGCGGTCGCGCCCGGCATGGTCGGTGCGGGGGATCATGATCTCCTCGAACTCAATGCCCTTCTGCGTGAGAAACGTCTTGGCGCGCAGGCAGTAGGGGCAGGGCTCGGTTGAGTACACAGTGACCTTTGGCATGGTAGGCAGGGTACTGCCCCCGATCGGGGTGCGACACTTAATCGATGGCGTTGATCGAGACCGAAGCGGTGGTGCTCCGCACGCTGAAATACGGCGAGTCGGACGCCATCCTCACCCTGCTCACGCCCGGAATGGGTCGTATCTCGGCCATCGCAAAGGGCGCACGAAAGCCCACCTCGAAGCAGGGCGGGCGACTCCAGCCTGGCGTGCGTCTCAACTTGAGCGCCGCTGAGGGCCGGGGCGACCTGCTCACACTCCGGTCGGCGCAGGTGGTGGATGCGGGGGCGGGTCTCTGGATGGACGGCTACCGCCTTCGGGCCGCCGGCTCGGTGTTGGAGATCGCCATGCGCGTGGTACCCGAGCAGGTGGACGCAGAGGCCCCGTACAACCTCGTGACGCGGGCGCTTGCACTGATCGCACGCACCACCGCGCTCGACACACCACCCCGGCTCGACCCGTACGTGCTTGGGGTGCAGGCGAAGTTGCTCGCGGTCTCCGGTCTGGTACCGCAGTTGGGCTCATGTGCCGCATGCGGCGGACTTCCTCCACTCGTGGGATTCTCAGCGGCTGCGGGCGGAGGGGTATGTCCATCGTGCGTGATCGGATCGGGGGCCGAGACGCTCGACCCGGCAGCCGCCGATGCCCTTGTCGCGCTGCTGGCACGCCCGCTGGCGGAGGCCCCCGACGCAGTTTCGGCCGCTGCCGCCCCGGGCGTGGAGCGCATCGCTGCCCTGATGCTGCGGGAGCACCTCGGGGTGACCCTCCGGTCAGGAACGCCCCTCTAACTGCAGAGGCCAGCACCATCGTGAGCGCCCGAGGAGAAAGGGCGAATCAATCCCGCACCAGTGTCAAGGACGTGCCAACCCAACGCGCACACATTTGTAGCGGGGACTGACCCCCACCGGGTCAGACCCCACCCCTGTGGCTGGCCTGATGCAAAGCGTGCACATTTGTAGCGGCGACTGACCCCCGCAGAAGCTGCACTTACCCGAGAGATCGACCTCCCGCCGCGACGTACGCAGCTCGTACACATTTGTGACAGCGACTGACCCCCACCGGGGTCTGACCCCGATGGTGGGGCTGACTTGGTGCAAAGCGCGCAGTTTTGTAGCGGGGACTGACCCCCACCGGGGACTGACCCCGGGGTTCTCGACCCCGCGGTTCTCGACCCCGGAGTTCTTGGGGTGCACTGCTTTCGACGTGACTGGTGCGGCGCTACCAGCGCACGGAGATGACGGCCACGGCGATAAGGATCACTCCCTCCTGGCCGGAGTCGTTCCTCAAGCCATTCGGCTGCCGGTGGCCGCCTTCCACCGTCGTCACCGTCACCTTCCCATATGGGAACCTTGCCCGCACGGCGTCGATGTCCACTCGATCGGCCCCCGGCACTGCGATGGTGGCCTCCACTCTCATGTTCGCCCGGTCCTTACCGGGAAGAAGTTCCTGCAGCCGGGGAAACAGCACCCGGCGGATTGTGTCCTCCACCGCACGGATGGCGGCCTTGGTGGCGTCGCCGCCGGTCAGGTCAACGCCGATACCGGTCTCGATGATGAGCGGGAAGATGCCATCGGTCACTGTGATGCCTCCGGAAGCAGCGTGGTGTCCACGGCCGCGGACCCTGACACCTCGGTCGTCACGAGGCCCTTCGCCTTCATCCACTTTGCGAGGGCATCCCACGCCGCAACGTTCATCCCGAGCGGCTTTTCCTGGGCCACGAGCAGCGGCAGGGTGGCTGCCAGCTGAGCGGCAAGCGGACCCTTCGCGATATCGGGGTTGGCGGTGATGAGCGCGGCCCTTGCGGCGGGCGGGTCCGCCTGCGCCGCTGTGGTGCCCTTTGCGATGGCGGCCAATGCCCGGCGGATCGCCTCGGGGCGGTCGCGAATTGTGTCTTCGCCGGCTGCCAGTACCAGCTCGTCGTAGGTGGGCACCCCGTAATCCTCAAGCCTGAACACCTTCACCGGAACACCCTTTGTGCGCAGATCGGGTACCTCGATGTTCCAGTACCCGCCGATGATGGCGTCCACCTTGCCGGCGGCGAGAGCGGGGGAGAGGCTGTAGCCCACCACCTTGGTCTGCACCTTGGCCGGGTCACCACCGGCGCTTCGCACCACGGTGTCGAGCAGCGCGGTGTCGCTCGGCACCCCCGCAATGCCCACCGTCTTGCCCTCAAGATCCTTGGGCGTGGTGATGCCGCGGTCGGTGCGGGCGATGATCGAGTTCAGCGGCACCGGGACCACGGCACCCACCGCTTTTACGGGTACACCCTTGGCCCTAGCGATCAGTAGTTCGGGTGCATACGTGATGACTAGGTCCTTCTTGCCCACCGCCGCCTGCATCAGATTGGTGGTGGGATCGCTGGGCACCGACGGATCAATCTGCACGCCCTCGCCCGCCGCGATCTGGTCAACAATGGCCGTTTCGATTCCGGCATGGTCGGCGTTGGGGTACCAGTCGAGCGCCAGCGACACCTGCTCGGTGCGCGTACTGGTTGAGGGGGCCCCAGCGGAGTTGCCGCCGCAGCCCATCAGGGAAACCGGGATGGCGAGTGCACTGAGAGCGACAGCGATGGAGCGTGTGATTCGGGGCACGGCGATTCCTTTGTACGGGTTCAGTTGGAACCGGGGCGGGTGCCCTGGCGCAAGTAGGGGAGGGCGGCCCACTCGGCGGTGGCCACGATGAGAAACATTGCGATACCGATGAGGGCCAGGATGACTACGGCTGCGAATGTGACCGGGGTCTCAAACTGACCGGCCGAGAGCCGGGTGAGAGCGCCAAGGCCGCGGTCGGATGCCACCAGTTCGCCTACCACCGCACCGGTGACGGCAAACACGGCGGCCATTTTGAGGCCCGTGAACAGGCGCGGCAGCGCAGCGGGCACGCGCACGTGCCACCAAGTCCATCCCGGCGATGCACCGAGCGTGCGAACGGCGCGGATGAGCTCGTGATCTGTTGAGCGCAGTCCATCGACCCCCGCGACAATGACCGGGAAGATGCTGATGAGTGCGGCCAGGGTGACCATGGCGCCGAAGTCGGGCATCCACAGCACGAGAAGGGGTGCCAGCGCTACCAGCGGGATCGTCTGCGACACGATGATCCACGGGTAGAGCATGAGCCCAGCGATTCGGCTGCGCGCAATCAACGCCGCCAGCAGGCAGCCCACCACCGTTGCGAGCACGAAGCCCACGACGGTGATGAGGATGGTCCACTGCGCGTGGTGCCACAGGCGCTCGCGCACGTCCCAACCGGTGCTGGCGATTGTGGCCGGCGAGGGCAGTATCCATTCCCGTGGCTGCATGATCCATGCGCTGGCCTGCCACAGGAGCATCAGCAACAGTGGCAGGGCGACCGCGGCGGCTACCTCGCCCCATCGGACGCGACGACGACGTGGTGCGGGAGGCACCGGTACGACCGGCTCGACCTGTGCGGCGGTGATCATGCGGCAACCCCGGCCGCCCGGAGCGACGTGAGGATCTCGTGCGCCGCATCCGGCCCGGCATCGGCCACGCGCACCCGGCTGACGATTCGCATGGGCGCGGGTGATGCCACCAGCACGCTGTCGGCAATTGCCACGGCCTCGGCAATGTCGTGCGTCACCAGAACGATGGTGGGGGCCACCTGCTCACGTACGGCCATCAGCACGCGGTGCATTTCGCTGCGGGTCAGCGCGTCCAGCGCGCCGAAGGGCTCATCCAGCAGCCATATGTCGCTCTCGGCGAGCAGCGTCCGGGCCAGTGCGCCGCGTTGGCGCATTCCTCCGGAGAGGGCGTGGGGGTAATGATCGCCGAACCCTGCGAGGCCAACGCGTGCCACCTCGTGGTCGGCACGCGCCCGCGCATCGCGGCGAAGTACGCCGTGTAGTTCTGCTGCAGCAGCAACGTTGTCGCGCAGCGTGCGCCAGGGCATGAGCGCATCGCGCTGGGGCATGAGTACCGGTCGTCCACTCGATGTGGTCACCACCGACCCTGAATCGGGGGTGACCAACCCTGCGATCACATCCAGCAGCGTGCTCTTTCCGCATCCCGATGGGCCGATGATGGCCGTGACCTCCCCTGCCGGGGCCACGAGGTCAACACCTGCCAGCACGGCCAGCGTTGGATCGTCGCCCAGGGCCAGGTACACGTCATCAACGCGAATGGCGATCTCGTTGTCGTACCCGTGGGGCACGCCGCACTCCCTTCGCTGGAATTACCCAGGCAGGTTCAGAGGGTCGAGGCCGTATGCCTCCTCTCAGCCGTGGTAGCGGCTCCCCTGTATGCGCATCAGCCTATCAGCGCATCTCCACCAACTCTATGCGGTACCCGTCGGGGTCGGTGATGAAGCAGATGACCGATCCCCCCGGGCGCGACGCATACGGCGGCCGCTCAGGCGAAATGCCCTTGGCGGCGAGCTGCGCCAGTTCGGCGTCAATATCGTCAACCGAGAGGGCGATGTGGCCGTACGCCTCACCCAGCTCATATGGCTCGGTACGCCCGTCGTTCAGCGTGAGCTCAAGCCGGTCCCCATCGCCGGGCAGGGCCATGAAGATGATGGTGGCGGTATCGCCCCCCACACGCGAACGGCCTGTCTCCGAAAACCCGAGGGCTTCGTAGAAGGCGAGCGACCGCTGCTCGTCAAGGACTCGCAGCATGGTGTGAATAAGGGCGCGTGGCATCGGGCTTCCCGGGTTGTGGTGCGTCGCGTCGAGGGTACTCGGGGATGGAGCGGCCGGGCGGCGCATGCGCAACCGCCCGGCCGAGGCCCCGCGTCCCGGCCGCGGGGCCATGCCACCGTGCATCCCCATGGCACGGGGTCCATCGCCGCGGCCCTGCCCTCACGCGGCGATGGATGGAACCTATGGGATGGGCCGAGTTGATCCATCGGCCCAGTCACCAATATGCGCGACGCCCCTTTCGCCATCGGTACAGGCGGGCACCGGGTTACCATCGTTGCGTGGCCAACACCTCGTACACCATCTCCGATGCCCATCTGCCCGCCGGGGACCAGCCTCACGCAATTGCGGCGATCGAGAAGGGGCTCGCGGCCGGTGAGCGGTATCAGTCGCTGCTCGGGGTTACCGGATCCGGCAAGACGTTCACGATGGCCAGCCTCATCGCCAACTCCGGTCGCCCCGCCTTGGTGATCGCGCACAACAAGACCCTGGCAGCGCAGTTGTGCAACGAGTTCCGCGAGTACCTGCCGGGGGCTGCGGTGGAGTACTTCGTCTCGTACTACGA
>SYFI01000099.1 GCA_005800465.1 Actinomycetota bacterium
GGGGCCGGTGATCTCCACGCGACGGTCCTGCAGGTCGGCGGGAACCGGGGCCACCTGCCATGAGGCGTCGTCGCGGATGTGCTTGGTCTCGGGAAGGAAATCCGGGCGCTCACCAGCCTCAAAGGCATCTTGGCGCACCACGCGGGCGGCCAGCAGTTCGGCACGCCGGGCGCGGAACTCTCGGTGCAGGCCGGCGACGAACGCCACGGCCTCCGGGGTGAGGATCTCCGCCATCTCTGGCGAGACGACCTCCAGGATCTCGACGCCTTCCGGAAGCTGCTGATCGGACATTGGTCCTCCGTGACCGTGTTCTCGGGGATCGGCGCGCCTGATGGCGCGGACGCGGAACCCTACCCACACAGACGCACCGTGCGCCACGGTCAATCGAACTGGATGACCACCTTGAGGGCTTCCCCGGTACGAGCGAGGCGAAATGCCTCGTCCACATGGTCAAAGGGCACTTGGTGGGTGATGATCCCATCGCAGCGAACGCGTCCGCTGGCGAGAAGGTCGAGCGCATCGCGGATATCGGCCGGGCCCGCTGAGTACGTCGATTGCAACTGCACCTCGTGCCAGAACACCGCGCCCAAGTCGAGCGGCACCATCTCCCCCGGGGGCGTGGGCGCGAAGTACTGCACCACTCCTGCAGGGCCCGCCAGATACAGGGCGTCATTCATGGCGCCGTGATGATGCGTGCACACGATCACCTGATGCGCCAATCCACCCCCAAGCGCCTCGCGCACCGCATCGGCATTACACGCGGGCAGCACTGTGGCCCCGAGCGCAGCCGCGGCGGGGCGGCGGGCCTTGTTGGGCTCAATCACCACGATGGTGCGCGCGCCCAGCACCCGCGCCAGCTCGGCCTCCATCAGACCCATTGAGCCCGCGCCGACGATGACCACATCCAACCCCGGCCCGACCCCGGCCAGTCGCTGGCCACGCAGGATGCAGGCGAGAGGCTCGATGAGCGTGCCGGTGGCGTCACTCATGCCGTCGGGCAGCACGTGCATGTCAAGATTCACGTTCTCGGCTGGCACCCGGATGAACTCAGCCAGCCCACCCGGATCAATGCGCGTGGCACGAAACTGTTCGCACAGGGTGTCGCGACCGCTGACGCACAACGCACATTCGAGGCATGGAACATGGTGGTGCACGAATACCCGGTCACCCACCTCGAATGGGGCGCCCTCCCCTACCTGCACCACGTTGCCGACGGGCTCATGCCCCAGCACCACCGGTGCCTTGGTGTCCTGATACCACTGCATAAGGTCCGTGCCGCAGATTCCGCACGCCCGGGTGCGGATGACGATCTCACCCGGACCGGCTGACGGCTCGGGGTGATCTTCGATCGAGAGGCGTCCCGCCCCGTGGTAGATCGCTGCTTTCACGCCGGCGATGCTACCCATGCCGGCGCAGCGCGATGAGGCACACTCCCTACATGTCCGACCGCCCGCTGCTCGTCATCCGTCATGTGCCGTGGGAAGGACCGCACCGGATACTCGATGCCTTCGCGGTCACCCCGGTGGTGGAGGTGGATGCGCTCGCCCCCGGGGCCACCCTTCCTGCAATCGATGATGTGCGCGGTGCGGTGATCATGGGTGGCCCGATGAGTGTGAATGACGGGGCTTGGCACCCGGGGCTTGACGCCGAGGTGGCCTGGATTGGTCGGGCGCTGGCTGCGGGCCTGCCGATGCTCGGCATCTGTCTCGGGTCGCAACTCATCGCGCGGGCAGCGGGCGCACCTGTGGCTCCGGGCCCGCGGAAAGAGATCGGCTGGCTGCCCGTGGAGATCGCCGACCCGCGTGATCCCGTCGTCGGCCCCCTCGCGCCCATGACCGTGGCCCTGCACTGGCACGGCGAGGCGTTCCCACTACCCGACGGCGCCACACCACTCGCGCGCTCGGCGATCACACCGGTACAGGCCTACCGATTGGGCAATGCATGGGGCGTGCTCTTCCACCCCGAGGCCGATGAGGCGCTGGTTGACTTCTGGCTGGCTGAGCGTTCGATGCGCGCCGAGGCCATCGAGGCAATCGGGCCAGACGCTGACGCGGCGCTGCGCCTGGGTGCGGAGCGGCATGCTGCGGAGCTCATCGCACGCTCAACACAGGGGTTCGCCGCCTTCGCGGCACAGACCGCCTGATCTGCATCGGACCCCATCACTGGATCAGTTGCCCGCGATGTGCAGATTGACGCAGGTGTCGTAGCCGGCCGTCGTGGCGGCAGCCGCCAGCGCCTCGTCAGCCGTGGCGTCAGCCTTGCCGACGGCGTCGGCGAAGGTCGCCCCACCGTCCACGTCGGTCTTGAATGCCTCCACACTGGCGTTCGCAGCCTCAACCGCAGCCAGTTAGGCCGCCGCGTTGGCGTCGTCAGGTGCGGTCGCAACCGCGTCCGTCACGCTCGACGCGTACGTGTCGAATGCCGCGACGAGTGCATCGGCATCTTCCGCCTCGGCGGCAGCAGCAATGCCAGCCTCATACTGCTTGCAGGCGTCATTGATCGCCATAGTCACATCGGTGCCCGCGGCGGTGGTGTCCACAGCGGCGGTGCTCGATGCGGAGGAGTCGGACCCCCCGCAGCCAGCAACGAGGCCGATCGAGAGGGATGCAGCGGCGATGGCCGCGGCGATACGAACTGACAACTTCATAAGAGGCCTTTCATAGGAATGCACCGACTGTGAGAGGTTTCGGCGCCGAGAACAAGTAAAGGTGCGAACGACCCTTTGGAGCGACAACGGTCGTACGATTGACACCTGTGACGTCGACCGATGCGAGGGCATGACGCTTCCCCGGCTCCTCTGCGATCAGGCGCCCCACATCATCGATGCTGCGCCGCGCGCCTGTGACGTGCCCGGGAGCGATCTCGAGCGTGAGCGCCGCGCCCGCACGATGGTCGCGTGTGGGCCGTGTTCGATTCACGCCTCCTCGCGGCACCCAATGGCCGCGATCGCCGTCACACGCGGATGGCCTGCCCACGGGCGCAGCCCGATGGAGGCGGCGATCCGACAGAGAGAACCGCGGGCCGAGGTGATGGAGTCATCCCCGGCCCGCACGGCCTCACAGTGGTGCTACTCGTCCCCGCACTCGGGGAGGCCTGCTGCCACAGCGGCCTCATCGGCAGCGGTGTCCAACGCGTCATTAGCTGTGCTGGCGGTCGACGTCTTGGCGACGATATCGTCAATAGATGTTGAGACCTGCACGTCTGCGGCTTGCGCGACTCCGTTGTCCACAACGGCAGCCTGCGCATCAACGTACGTCTGGTAGGCATCGGCCATGGCAGCCGGTGGGGTAATCGCCCGCAACTCGGCCATGGCGGCCCTGGACTTATCCGCGACGCTGGCAGCAAAGGTCTGAAGGCTCTCCAGGCTCGTACCGTCGATGCTGGCCTCCGCATCCTTCTCGAACGCCTTGACGTCGGTGCAGACCTTGGTGACGGCAGCGACGAACTCGGCCTCGGTCATCTCTGGAGCAGCAGCGGTGGTGTCGGCAGCGCTGCTGGCCGACGATGAATCAGAGCCGCCGCAACCGGCGAAGCCGGCAACGGACACCGTGGCGGCAATCAGGCCGATGGCGGTCAGACGAGTGATCTTCATGGGGAATGGTCCTCTGGGTTCGGGATATCGGCAGCTTGGGCGCACCGATGGGGGCCTTTCAACACGATCCCCCGTTGACGCGCCACCGTTACATGCCGGAGCGATTCACTCCCGTGACCTCACCCGATGCCACCGCGTGGATCTCTCCTCTGCGCTCCACCTGCAGGCGTCCAAGGTCGTCGATGCCGCGGCACACCCCGGTTATCTCCCCCGCCGTGGTGCCCACGGTCACCTGCGCACCCGCAAAGTGATCACGTTTGGCAAATGCGGCAACCACCGCAGTTGGCCCGTGATCCACCCACGCCGTGTATCGGTGGCCGATTGATGTGAGTGCCGCAATTAGCAGGTCGCCACGCCGGGGACGTGGCCCGATGGAGGCGAGCGACCCCGGGGTCCAGCGGGTGCTTGACACCTCGGGCACCGGGCCCACGTTGATGCCCATGCCGGCGATGGCCCAGATCACCCGCTCCTGATCGGCGGAGAGCTCACACAGGATTCCGGCCACCTTGACGCCTGCGGCGATGATGTCGTTGGGCCATGCGATCTGCACGTCGGGCACACCGACCTCGTCGAGTGCGCCGGCGAGGCCCACAGCGATGACGAGCGGCAGGATGCCTGCCTCAATCGGGCTCACCCTCGGCCTGAGGATGACGGTGTACGTGAGCGCCTCACCCGGGGCGTCGACCCACGAGCGCCCGCGCCTGCCACGGCCAGCCGTCTGATGGTCCGACCCGATGACAGTTCCCTCGGGGGCGCCCTCCCGGGCCAGGCGGGCGGCATCATCGTTGGTGGAACCGATCTCCGCCGTCCAGGTGACAGGGCCTGCAAGTGGCCCAGAAAGCCGTGGCATCATGACCGACGCAATCACCGGGTCGGCAGATGGGTCGAGCACATACCCCGAGCGGGTCGCCTCAATCGGCAGGCCGGCAGCCCGCAATGCATCCACGTGCCGATGCACGGCGGCCCGGGAGCAGCCGAGGTCACGCGCGATGGCTCCGCCCGACACCCGCGTGCCCTGCGAGGCAGCCAAGGCCGCCAGCACCGCATCTCGACGTGCGGCTGCGTCGTCTTCTGCGTGAGACCCCATGCGGGCAGGGTAACGCCGTTTGGGCACCACAGGAAAGCGCGCCCGGGTGGATTCGAACCACCGACCGTCGGATTAGAAGTCCGGTGCTCTATCCAGCTGAGCTACGGGCGCCGATGCGGCCAGCGTAGCCGCATCGGCGCCCATGCCCGAGGACTACTTCTCGTCGAACGCCGGGGTACCCGGTCCGTAGGACGCGCTTTTGAGCCCCTTGCGGATGTCCACCAGCATCTGGGTGTCCACATCCTTGTGCTTCGGGCGGTGGAGGAACAGCAGGCTGTCGCCGAGGCCCACACGGAACTTGCCGTTGTGCTCCTCCTCACCGGTGCCCACGGCCTCCAGCAGCGAGATGACCTCGCGCCACTCGACGTTGTGGGCCCCGCCGCCGTGATCGAAGACCTTGTGGAGAGTGGCGCGGTGATGGCTGGTGAGGTGATCGGTCACGCGGAGATGCTCCTGTCGTGTGAGTGAGGGCGGCCTGCGGGGGCGAGCCTAGTCGGGCCACGGGTGAAAACGACGTGGGCCCCGCCACCCTTGGGGTGACGGGGCCCACGACGACCATCCGATCACGCAGTGACTACGACAGGTACTTGCTCGCGTCGATACCGTGCTCGGTCATCAGCTTCTCGAACGTCTCGCGCATCTCGTCCGGGTAGTCCGGGAGATCGCCGTCGGCGAGAACCTTCTTGGCGTGCTCGTGGATGTTGGGGCCGAAGTCCCAGTCATCGTCCTTCATCAGGCGCTCAATCTCCTTGGCGGGCCAGGAGACCACACCGGGGTCGCGAGAGAACTCGGCCGCAAGACGGTCGATCTCCTCGAAACGGCCCGGCAGCGGTGCCTGCGCCTGGATCATGTTCTTGCCCTTGAGTGCGTCCTCGAGGCCATCGGCCATCTGGAGCCCCTTGCCGTGCGCGCCGTCGTGGAACAGGCGGTCGAACTTGATGCGGGCACGCTGGCCACCTGCGGCCATGTCCTCGAGCGGGTAACCAACCGCGTGACCCCAGGTGAAGCGGTAGTGCGGGGGCAGGTTGAAGGCCTTCTCCACGCCACCCGGCTTGCGGCCGAAGGCGATGAGAATGGAACCGACGTCGAGTGCGGTACCGGCGAGCATCGCTTGCGCAACAGCCTGACCGGACTCGAAACGGAGCAGGTTCTCGGTGCGCTCAGTCGGGAAGCTCATCAGGCGCGGAACGGTCTGCGTCATGGTGAACTCGTAGTTCCACCCGTGGTACTTGGTAAGAGCACCCGAAAGCGCGAGGGTCGAAAGACCGTCGTTGGCGCGGCCATACCAGGCGTTGAGGTTGGTCAGCCAGAAGATGAGGTGCGACGACTGGTTGATGATCTGGACATTGAATCCAGAAACGCACTCCTCGATCTCGTCCCAGAGGTCAGAATCCTTGGTGACGACGATCGCCTCAGTGGCGTTGATGTTGCCCTGGCAGGACGCGAGGCGTCCGGCCTGCAGCATTGTGTGGATCTTCCAATCTTCGACCGTGCGTGACGGGTCGTAGTAACGGAAGCTTCGACGGTTACCGATCGCCTCGAGGACCGGAACGTCGGGGATGTCGGAGGCACTCACGGCCATGGAACGACGTCTCCTGGGAATTGCGGACAAGGAACGTGCAAGCGGCATGCATGCCGCCGAGAAGTCAATCTACACGTACGGCGGGTGCGTTGCATGCATAACGAAGTGGAATCGCGGATCTGCGCGATCCGGGGCGGATGACCGGGCGAACGCAGTGCCTCGCTGTCTACCCTGCCCGCCATGCCTAATCTTCTTCTCGTAACCGTTTCCACCGACGAGGTCCTCAACAAAGAGGGCAAGGTCCGCTTCCCCGGCACTGATGCCGCGGTCGCAGCTCTCGCCGAGGCTGGCTGGACCGTGGAGGTCATTGACCCCATGTGGCCTGGCCCGCTTCGTCGTGTGGAGGAGGGTGGCGTCGACGCCGTCCTCGTCTCATGCTTCAAGGCCGTCCCGCGTTCGCGCGATGCAGCCTCAATGCTCTCCCGAATGGCGGAGGTCCCGGTGTTCACCGTGGGCGTCCTCCAGAAGGATGACGCGTTCCGCACGATGGCCCCCACGGTCGGCGTGCTCAGAAACGTCGGGGAACTTCCGCAGGACTAGCCCGCGCGGGGCCGAACATGGCCCGGTCGGCGGTCCATGGGGGCCGCCGACCGAATTTCCTTCATCTCGATGCGCGCCCGACTCGCCATCGCTGCTGCGGCCCTCATAGGGACCGCGGTCGCATCCCTCGCCCTCGCTGGCCCGGGGGCAGATCACGCACGCTCGCGAATCCGTGTGCTTGAGCAGCGTGTGATCAGTGCGGCTCAGGCGATCCCAGCCGCACGGCTTGCCGAGCAGAACGCCAACCGCAGGCTCTTTGCAGCACGTGATCGTCTCGCAAAAATTCAGCCCGAACTCGACCGTCGAGCCGAAGCGCAGCGTGCGCGACAACTGGTACTGGCGGGTCGCCTGCGGGACATCTACCGATCGGCCGATCAGGATCCGCTCCTCGCCGTGCTGCTCTCGGGTGGCAACCTGACGGCTCTTGCGGCGAGTCAGGCCGACCAGGAGCGTCTGGCCCGTGAGGATGTCTCACTGGTGGAACGCCTGCGCGATGACCGCCGACAGGTTGCCCGACTTGTTGCAGCTCGCGCGCGCGACCTCGACAAGGAGGCGGCGGCGGCGTGGAATGCTGCGGCCCATCGCGCCAAGTTGATGATGCTGCGCAACCAGCGCAGAGGAGCCCTCCGTCAGGCACGGCGCGAGTTCGCCCGCCTCCAAGCACGGGAAGACCGCGCAGACGCCCGCGCGGCCCGACGAGATGCTGCCCCCATCGCCCAAGGCGCCTCCAGCTCCGGCACACCGGCAAATGGCAAGTGGCCCCCGGTCCAAGGTGGTCCGTCGAAGGCAGTGCTCAACAAAATCGCCCAGTGCGAGTCGGGAGGCAACCCACGCTCAATCGGCGGCGGCGGTTCATTCCGCGGCAAGTACCAATTCATGACCTCCACCTGGGAGGCAGTGGGAGGTCAGGGGGACCCAGCGGCCGCGTCAGAATCGGAACAGGACTACCGAGCAGCACTGCTATTTGAGCGGGCAGGCGCAGGCCAGTGGCCAGTATGCGCCGCCTTCGCCAACTAACCCATCCCACCCCCGGCTGACAGGCACCCTGTCCACAGGGTGGGGTGTGACGCGAGCGTTAAGAACGTTGCAGGGTCGTGACCTTCGCTTACACGGGCCAGTTGGCGCGCCCTCACCCGCGGATAGCCAGCGATATCCACCCTGTGGACAAGGTGCCTGTCACCTTTTCCACAGGGTGGGGTGTGACTAGAGCGTTGCGATTGTTGCGCCGTCGCCACCCTCACTTGCCGGGGCCAGGTCTCTCCCCTTCACGAGTGGATGGGCTGCGAGCTCCTCGTTGATGACCTCACGCAGTGCACCGGTGCCGCGGCCATGGATCACACGCACTCGGTCAAGACCGGCCTGGGCTGCCATATCGATGTGATCACGCACCATGCGTCTGGCGGGCTCGGCGCGCTGGCCCCGCACGTCGACATCTGGGGTGATGGCATCGAACACCGGTCGGGCCTCGGCCCTGGGCGGTGGTGCGGCCGTGGCGGCCGGGGTGCGATCTGGCGCGAGGCGGGCCAACGGCACTCGAATCCTCGCTGAGGGGCCCTGCAGCTCGGCCTCGTCGCCCTCGATTGAGATGACCACGCCCCGGACTCCAAGGACGACGTCGACGGCGTGCTCACCCACCTCTGGGGGGCGTTCAGGCGCCACTGGCTGCGCGAGCCCATGCAGGCGCTCTCCCGCGCGGCGTGAGGCGTCGTCGGCGGCGCCCAGGCGGCGATCCCGGTCCTTCTGCTGGTCACCCGACCGCCGATCGCGGTCTTCAATCTTCCGGCCTGCTGAAATCTCGCTGCGCAATACTCCGAGATCCCGGCGCAGCTCGGCCAGCTCCATCTCGGCCTCTGCACGCATCCGTGCGCGTTCCTCGTCGGCCTTCGTGCGCAGTTTCTCCCGCTCGCGTTCGGCGTCGCGTCGCTCGCGCTCCGCGCTGACCCTGGCGTCGGCAGCGGCTGCACGGTCACGCTCGGCTTCTGATCGTGCCCGCTCCGCATCCTCCGTCAAGCCCATCAGCGCGCTGCGCTCAGGCCCCATGGCCGCTCGGGCGCGGTCGAGCACCGCTGCCGGCATACCAAGGCGCTCAGCGATGCCGATGGCGTGCGAACCGCCGGGCTCTCCGATGATGAGACGATAGGTAGGCGCCAGCGAGTCGGGGTCAAGCCCGACGGCGGCGTTGGCGGCCCCCTCGGTGCTGACCGCCCAGGACTTGACCTCAGGAGAATGCGTGGTCGCCAGCACCAGCGCACCGCGCCCGAGCAGTTCCTCGAGCACCGCCTGCGCGATGGCTGTGCCCTCGGCGGGGTCGGTACCGGCGCCCACCTCGTCAAGCAGCACCAGTGATCTCGGCCCGGCATCGTTGAGCACGCCAATGAGCGTGCGCACATGGGCCGAGAATGTGGACAGGCTTTCGCTGATGGACTGGTCATCGCCGATATCCGCCACGACGGCGTCGAACACCGGCAGGCGCACACGGGCAGCCGGCGGCTGCAGGCCGCACTGATGAAGCATGGCGAACAGCCCGAGGGTCTTGAGCGACACCGTCTTGCCACCGGTGTTCGGGCCACTCACCACCAGCGCTCGGATATCGGCCAGATCCAGGTCGATGGGCACGGCCGTCGCGGGGTCGAGCAACGGATGCCGGGCGGATACCAGCAGCGGGTCGCCGTCCTCCACCGGTGTTCCCCGCCACGCACGCGACAACGATGCGCGGGCCAGACACAGATCGATCTCGCTGAGAGCCCCGGTGGCCTCGTCAAGCAGATCGGCGTTGTCTTCGACCAGTTGAGTGAGCTGCCCCAGCACGATGCCGAGCTCTTCGCGCTCGCGCGCGACGGCCTCCCGCACCCGGTTGCTGGCCTCCACCACCGCAAGCGGCTCGACAAACAGGGTGCCACCGGAGTCCGAGGTGTCGTGCACGATTCCGGGGACCGACGAGCGCGATGAGGCCTTGACGGCCAGCACTGGTCGGCCACCGCGCTCGGTGATGAACCCCTCCTGCAGGTGCGGCTTGGCCGCGGTGGCCACCTCGCGAAGCGCCTCCTGAGCCTGCCGACGCAGTTCGCTGATGTCACGCCGCGCACGGGCGAGGCCAGACGATGCATCGTCACGGATTCCGCCACGGCCATCGAGACACGTCTCCAACCGGGCGGTAACACGCTGGAGCGCACCGGTGGTGATGCGATCCGCCGCCTCAGCCAGGATCGGCGCCTCCTCGGCACGCTCATCGATGGCAGCGCGCATCTCACCCGCCACCTCGGCGGTGGCGCGGATGCGCTCAAGCGCCGTGGGCTCCAGACGCGAGCCGCGACGCGCATCCTCCACATCGTCCGTGATGTCGTGTGCCCCACCCGGGCCTGAGAGTCCCTGCTCCCACAGATACACCGACTCCGCAGTGACATCGCGCAGCGCGGCCACGCGCCGCGGGTCGGTCGCGGGCTCCAGTGCACGCGCCAGCGCCGCGCCGCCCTCAAAGGCGGCCATGCCGGCCAGGCGATCGCGCACCGTGGTGAGCTCGAGCAGTTCGATGGTGTGTTGATCCACGAAGTACATGGTGCCTTGTCGCGGGGCCTGATAGGAAACCAGCATGCCAAAGACTCCGATTCCCGAATCTGTCGCCCGCTTCCTCGATGCCCCCAACCTGTGCGTGATGGCAGTGCTCCGACCCAATGGGTCGCCGCACACCACCGCCATCTGGTACCGCTGGTTGGGTGACGACCGCGTGCTGGTGAACATGGATGACATCCGCCCGCGTCTCGAATGGCTGCGACGCGACGATCGCGTGGCCTTCACCTGCATTGACCCCACCAGCTTCTACCGACAGGTGAGCCTCATGGGTGTCGTGGAGGAGATGTACGAGGACGTCGACCGCACCGATATCGATGCCCTCAGTCAGTTGTACGCGGGCAAGCCGTACCCGCGCACGGCGCACCCCCGCATCTCCGTGCGCATTCGCGTGGACCGCTGGCATGGCTGGGACCGCGATCCCAATGAGGCAGAGAACCCCGACCGACCCCGTCTCCCCGTCTAGTTCCACGACATCGTCACCTCGCGTCGACGGACCCCCGTACGGGCAAACGGGCACTGATAACAGCGCGTATTTACCCATGCTGCCTGTGGGGTAAGGTCGCGTCATGAGTTCACGCACTGTTCTAATCACCGGGGCATCCAGCGGCATCGGACGCGACGCAGCGATGCACCTCAACGCCGAGGGCTACGTCGTCATTGGCACGGTTCGGAGACCAGCCGACGGCGACGCCCTCATCAGCGACGCGGCGCACCCCGACCGGATGCATGCCGTGCAGTGCGACGTCACATCAAACGCTGACGTCGCGGCACTGGCCGAACACGTGCAGACCCTTGTGGGAGAGGAGGGCCTGCACGCGGTGTTCAGCAACGCGGGAGTGGCGAACATGTCGGGACCGGTCTCGGCCGAGGATTGCCCGGTCGAAACCCTCGAACGTCTCATCTCAATCAACTACCTGGGATCAGTGCGCGTGATTCAGGCGCACCTGCCGCTCCTTCGCGCGTCACACGGCACTCTCGTGATCAACTCAGCGCTCATGGCGCGGACCGTGCTCCCGTAGAACGGCGGCTACGCCCCGTCCAAGGCGGCCCTCGAGGCCTGGGCCGACCAACTGCGCCGCGAGATCCGCCCGTACGGAGTGCGCGTGGTGTGCATCCGGGCAGCCGCAATCGCAACGCCCCTCGAGGCCAAACAAGACGCATCAACGGTGCCGGATACCGGTGCGTATCCCGAGCAGCGCGCATATATCGAAGGGGGCCTCACGCTCATGCACCGCGAATCGGCCAAGGCCCACGTGCAACCACGCCGATTCTCCGAGTTGGTGCAGAAGGTCATCGAGCGACGCCGACCACCGCTCAAGCCGATCGTGGGCGGGATGGCACGGCCCATCTGGCTTGTGGGCGGCATGCCGGAGCGCCTGCAGGATGCCGTGATCGCCCGCCTTGTTCGCCGCATGACCAAGGCCGGAACCGCCGGCAACTGACCCGCCGCCAACCCGACCAATGCAGGAAATCGGGCCTTGCGCACTAACGTGGATATGTCGATCGGTATCACGCCGGTCGAGAGGTCCGCTTCCTTGGGTCCCGCCACACGGCGGTTCGGGTGAGCAGTACCTCCCGAATCGCGTCCGCCCCATGCGGCCGGCGCACCCACAGGAGCAATGCATTGTCACAGCAGTCTTTCGCCGATCTCGGCGTTTCGAGCGCGGTTGCCCGCGCCCTTGAAGACCGCGGATTCACCGCGCCCTTCGCCATCCAGACCAAGGTGATCGGCGACGTGCTCGCCGGTCGCGACGTGCTGGCCAAGTCGCCCACCGGATCGGGCAAGACACTCGCCTTCATGGTGCCGGTCA
>SYFI01000100.1 GCA_005800465.1 Actinomycetota bacterium
AGGGCCTTCTGCTGATCCTGCGCGCCCATCTCCCCTTTGGGGGCGCAGGATCAGTCGCAGATACCCAGGCGCGCTGCGACGTGCGTGGCCTCCGGGCGGTTCTGGACACCCATCTTGCGGTAGGCGTTGCTCAGATGGAACTTCACCGTCTGTGACGTGATGAAGAGGTCGTCGCTGATGAGTGCGTTGGATCTTCCCCCGGCCTTAGACAGCACCCCGCGCTCGCGAGCGGATTGGTGTGCGGCTGAAGGCGCAGCCGGTACCAAAATCGAAACTACTCCCGTTTCACCAATGACATCCGTCCAGATCGTTCAGAATATTCACATCAAATGCGTATCCAAAATGACGGTAATTAGATTATGGAAAAGTTATGCCTGAAGAGTCGCACAGGCCGTTGGTGCAACCGCTGAACAACCACCTCACCCCGCGTCGGCCATCGCGTGCGGGTCTATCCCAGGCTCAGGCGCCGTGCCAATTCGCCTGAACGCCCGAGGTCGCGTAGTCGGTCGAAGCCGCCGATGGGGTCGCCGTCGATGACGATCTGCGGGAAGGTGCGCCCACCGCCACTCGCGGCTTGGATCCGATCGCGGGACCCGGGGTTCATGATGTTGATGCGAACCTCGTCGTAGGCGATGCCGCGCTGGCGCAGGTAGCGCTTGGCACCGACGCAGTAGACGCAGAAGGGAGTGGCGTAGACGGTGACCTGAGCCATGGGGCGATGCTACTCGCGACCGCTCGCAAGCAGGTGGCAGGCGATGGCCGCCGCCGCAGCGACATTGAGCGAGTCGACACTCCCTGCCATGGGGATGGTCACGCGGATGTCGGCGCCGCGCAGCGTGGCATCGTCGAGCCCAGGTCCCTCAGCGCCCAGAAACAGGGCCACTCGCTTGCCATTCATCCCCGCGAGGGCGTGCGCGAGGGGCAGGGCATCCGGAGCGGGGGTGAGGGCGAGTGTGGCGAACCCGTGCTCGCGACAGGTGGCCAGCGGGTCGTCGCTGATCGCCCATGGATGGTCGAGCGCCGCGCCCATCGAGGTGCGAAGCGCGCGCCGCCCCAGCGGGTCACCAGATCCGGGGCCGATCAGCGTGGCGTCCACTCCCAGCGCTGCAGCACTTCGGACGATGGTGCCCACGTTTGACGGGTTCGCCACCCCCTCAAGCACCAGTACCCGCTGGGCAGCGGGGATGACCGTGGCGGGGTCTGGGTCGGGCGGCCGGTGAAACATGGCCAGCAGGTCGCGCACGGCGCCAAACCCGGTGAGCGACTGAATTTCGTGGGGCGTCAGGCGAACGACCGGACATCTTAGGTCGGGCGGCGCCTTTGTGTATTCGGTGTTCACCATCAGCGCCCTGGGCACGTGCCCCGCGGCCTGCGTGCGCTCCACCAGTCGCACACCCTCGGCCAGGAACACGGCGCCGTCGCCCGCCGGCGGTGGACGCCGCAGGCGCGACTCGTGACCACGCAGGTCGCGGAATAGCTCCATCAGGTCGGCACGATCGGTCATCGGTGGTTATCTTCGCGTAACCAGCGTGTGTAATGTCGCAGCGATGTCCTCTCTGGAAACCCCGACACCGAACGACGCCCGTCCGGATGATGGGCGCCTCGGCCGATTGGGCCGTTTCTGCGCGCGACATCACTGGTGGATTATCGGTGCGTGGGTCATCGCGCTCATTGCCATTGGTCTCACCGGGCAGTCGCTCGGAGGCCAGGCTGACGACACGGTGAGCCTGCCGGGGGTCCGGTCGGCCGAAGGGCTTAGCATCATCCGGGAAGCCTACCCCGATCAGGGAGCATCACAGGGGATCGTGATCGTCTATTCACCCACCACTCAGGTGACCTCGCCGAGCGCGAAGGCCGCTATTGCCCTTGGATCAGTCCGCCTGAAGAAGGTGCCCGGGGTCCTCTCGATGACTGGTCCACAGATTTCTCCCGACCAGCACATCGCGCAGTTCGTGGTGCAGTGGTCCACACCACCGCAGGACCTTGGAACGGCGAATCTCGACGCGTTGCAAGATGCGTCCGCCCCGCTCCGCGCCGCCGGTCTCACCGTCGAATTCGGCGGCTCGCCCGCAATGCAGGCCGAGGCCGATGCCCCCGATTACTCGGTGCTGGTGGGCGTGCTGGCGGCGACGATCATCCTGCTTCTGGCATTCGGGTCGGTCATCACGATGCTCATTCCCGTGGTGGGGTCGCTGATCGCCGTGGTGATGACCGCAACGATTCTGCTCGTGCTCGAGTCATTCGCCTCGATCAGCTCCGTGGGGCTGGCCATTGCCACCATGATCGGCTTGGGGGTCTCGGTCGATTACGGGTTGTTCGTGCTGACCCGCCACGATCAGCAGATGGCCGCGGGGATGCCCGTGGAACGGTCCGTCGGCCTCGCGGTCGCCACCGCCGGCCGTGCGGTCATGATCGCCGGTGGCACGGTTGCCATCGGCGTGCTGGGGTTGGCAATCGCTCAGGTGCCCCTGGTCACCCGTATGGGTCAGTGCGCCGCGCTGTCGGTGCTGGTGGCGGTTGTCGCAGCCCTCACCCTGCTGCCCGCCGCGCTCGGCCTGGTGGGCACCCGCCTTTCGGGATGGCGCATTCCGAAGATCACACGACCGGGGCCGGTGCAACTCGAGGGTGCCGATGGCAAGCCGCATGGGTGGGCCCGATGGTCGCTCATGGTGACCCGTCGCCCATGGCCCTTCCTGGCCGGCGCACTTGCCATCCTCATCCTGCTTGCAGTCCCGCTGTTCTCGATTGATCTCGGCATGGTCGACTCGGGCAGCGACCCCAAGAGCAGCACCACCTACAAGGCATATGGTCTGGTTTCGAAGGGCTTCGGCCCCGGTTCCAACGGACCGATTGAGGTCGTGCTGTCGGGCCCCAACGCGCAGGCCTCGGCCGCCGCGGTTGCCGCGACCGCGAAGAAGATGCCCGACGTGGCTGGCACCATCGGACCGCTTCCGTCGCCCACTCACCCGGTATCGCTCATCACTGTGGTGCCGCAGAGTGCTCCGGCGAGTCGGACCACCGAGACGCTCATTACGCAACTCGAGAGCGCCTTGCAACCGGTCGCAGGTGCGGGCACTCAGGTGTATGTCACCGGCACCACGGCTGTGGGAGCGGAGCTTGCCGCCAAGGTCGCCGCACGCCTGCCGTGGTTCATCGGTGTGGTCATCCTCATCTCGTTCATCTTGCTGATGATCGAGTTCAGGTCGCTGTTGGTGCCGCTGCAGGCGGCGATCATGAACCTGCTCTCGGTGGGAGCAGCCTTCGGTGTAGTGGTGTTCGTGTTCCAGGAGGGGCACGGCCTGTCGCTCATCGGGGTGGATCAGCCGGTATCCATCGAGTCGTGGGTGCCGCTGATGATGTTCTCCATTCTGTTCGGGCTCTCAATGGACTACGAGGTGTTCCTTTTGTCGCGCATCCGTGAGGGGTGGATGTCCACTGGCGACCCGCACAAGTCGGTGGCCCTCGGTTTGGCCGGCACCGCACGGGTCATCAGCGCGGCCGCACTGGTCATGGTGTGTGTGTTCCTGGCTTTTGTGCTCGAGCCCAACGTGGTGGTGAAGATGCTGGGCGTGGGCTTGGCGACCGCTGTACTGGTGGATGCCACGGTGGTTCGCCTCATGCTGGTGCCGGCCGTCATGATTCTGGTGGGCAAGGGCAACTGGTGGCTGCCCAAGTGGCTCGAGCGCATTCTTCCCACCGTGAAGGAACCCGGGCAGAGCTGACCAAACACCATGGGGGCGCCCAGCGGGCTGTTCGCTCGCCCCAAGGTGAGAATTATCGGTGTGTCGACCCTTGGGGCAGGACCCGGACATTCCGGTGTCGTCTGCCGGCATCGATAACGCTTGTGTTGCAGTGCCTCGGAGACCGTAAGCGTTGATCGGCGGGGTGGCGATGTGGCCGCCCCGCCGATCAACGGGAGTCAGTCGGCCCCGCGCGGTGGCAGCGAAGGCGTGGTGCGCAGGATCTTGGCGGCCCAGACGGGCAGCCACCAGTTCCAGCGCCCGAACAGCGACACCAGTGCAGGCACTAACAGCCCACGCACAACCGTGGCATCAAGGAGGATTCCGGCGGCGAGGCCCGTGGCGAACACCCGCACGGTGGTCTCGGGGGTGGCGCCCAGGGCGATGAAGGCCATAAACAGGATGAGCGCGGCGCTGGTGACCAGGCGCCCTGTTCGTCCGATGCCCACAACGATGGCACCGGTGTTGGACCCCTTCACGTCGAACTCTTCGCGCATGCGGCTGAGGATGAACACTTCGTAGTCCATGGACAGGCCGTAGAGGAAGGCGAACACCATCAACGGGATCCAGGCATCAATGGCTCCGGTTGCAGGGGTATTCCAGATGGTCTCGGAAAGGTTCCCCTCCTGCCACACCCATACCATGATCCCCCACGCGGCAGCCACCGACAGCACGTTCAGCAGCACGGCCTTGAGCGCCAGCAGCAGCGACCTGAACTCGCGCGCCAGGAAGATGAAGGTGACGATGGCGATGAGGGCGATCATCAGCGGGAACGAGCCGTAGACCGCCGAGATGAAGTCGCGGTTCTGGGGTCCGGGCCCACCCACCTGCGGAGATCCGGGGAGGGCCGCCGCAGCGTCGCGCACCGCGCCGATGGCATCGCGCCCCGCAGCCGTGGCGCCGTCAGCGTCGGGAATCACCTCAACGACCGATGTAGTGCCGTTGGTCCATTGAGGCACCTTCGGTGCGGGTGCCACCGCGAGGCGGATTCCCGGGACGGCCGCCAGGGCGGTGGCGGTGGCGGCTGCTGTCTCCGGAGTGGCGAGTACCTCCATCGGGGTGAGCGTGCCGTCACCCATTCCTGCGCTGTGCAGATCGTTGAGCGCTGTGGCGGCTGACCCGGGATTGGCGAGTGACGTCGCCGATGGCTGGCCCACCACGATGTTGAGGGCGGGCACGAGCAGCAGGCCAAGAATTGCCACGCCCACAATTGCCGCGATCCAGCGATAGCGCACGACCAACCTGGCCCAGGCGCTCCAGCCGCGGCTGGCATTGGCCTCCTTTCGAATTCGCGGCCACTCCAGCTTGGTGCCCACCTTGGACAGGATGACCGGCAGCAGCGTGAGTGCAACAAGCACGCTCACGACGGGAATCAGGAGCCCGCCGTATCCGATACTGCGCAGGAAGGGCACGGGAATGACGACAAGCGCGGCCAGCCCGATTGCCACGGCGGCTCCCGAGACGAGCACGGCACGACCCGCCGTCTTCATGGTGCGCACGATGGCTTCGTCACCCTCGGCTCCCAGCGCGCGTTCCTCGCGCCATCGGGTGACCACCAGCAGGGAGTAGTCAATGGCGACTCCCAATCCGATGAGCGACACCAGGAACTGCACGATGAACGAGACATCGGTCAAGCGTGCGAGGCCGTTGATGATGAGGAGCGTGGATGGGATTGCCACGATGGCCATGAGCAGCGGCACGAGGGCGAGGAACGACG
>SYFI01000101.1 GCA_005800465.1 Actinomycetota bacterium
CCATCACCTTCGAGTGCGTGAAGTGGCGCCGCGGCCCGCGCACCTCCCAGATGCCCTCATCGGGCTCGCGCCACCGGGCCTCAAGCGACTCCATGAGGGCAAGCTCGAGCGCCCACGTATCAGGGTCGGCCTCCACGCCGATACGGCGGGCGATATGCAGCGAGTCCATCACTTCGCCATAGACGTCGAGCTGAAACTGGTCGGATGCCGCATTGCCGATGCGCACGGGCTTCGCGCCGCCGTAGCCATCGAGCCAGGGCACCTCCCACTCGGCCAGACGGCGTTCGCCGGCCGCTCCGTACATGATCTGCATATCTTCGGGGTCACCGGCCACGGCGCGCAGCAGCCAGTCGCGCCACGCCACTGCCTCGCGCGTATATCCGCCCAGCATCATGGCGTACAGGGTGAAGGTGGCATCGCGCAGCCAGCCATACCGGTAGTCCCAGTTCCGCACGCCGCCGGGCTGCTCGGGCAGCGAGGTGGTGGCCGCAGCCAGCATTGCGCCGGTGGGCGCGTACGACAGCGCCTTGAGTGTGATGAGCGATCGCACCACGGGCTCACGCCACGGGCCCTCAAATGGGCAGCGCGAGCTCCAGCTCTCCCACCACTCCAGTGCACTGGCGAGCGCCTGCTCGTGGTGTGGGCCTGCGGGTGCCGGCTCGTTGGACGCGTGGTGGTTGAGTGTGAATCCCACGCGCTCGCCAGGGCGGGTCGTGAAGCAGAGGGTGATGTCGCCCTCCCGGCGGGCGACGGGCACGGGGGAGACGATGCGAAGTGCCTCCGGACCCGACACCAGGTCGGCACCGTGCGGCAGGTGGCGCACCCAGGGGCGGGTACGGCCGTAGTCAAAGCGCGCGGCCACCACCGACTCCATGGGCACCTCGCCTTCGAGCCCCTCGACGATTCGCACGATGCACGGTCCGCTGGGTTCGAGGGCCATCAGGTCGATTACCCGCACGCGGCCCTCGGCGCAGGTCATGTCGGTCTCGAGTACCAGCGTCTCGCCCATATAGCGGCGAGACGAGCTGGTAACGCCCGAGGCGGGGGCCAGGCGCCACTCGCCGTTGTCGGGATTGCCGAGCAGCGAGCAGAACACCGCCGGGCCGTCAAAGCGCGGGATGCAGAACCAGTCGATGGTTCCGTTGCTGGTGACGAGCGCGCAGGTGCGCTTGTCGCCGATGAGCGCGTGGTCTTCGATCGGCGTTGCAGGGGTGCTCACGCGGTCACTATCCCAGATGAGTCGGTCACCCCGACCGGTCCGGGCCCCGCATGTCCGAGCGATGCGACACCATTGGGCCCATGGACGTGAGATTTTCCGACAGCCCGACCGATCTTGTCACCTGGATTGCAGCCGACCCCGGCTTCATGCAGCGGGCTTCGCACGCCGTGGTGGTGGACGGTGGAACATGGCTTATAGACCCGGTGGATGCGCCGGCGGTGCGCGACCACCTTGCCACCATGCCCCCGGTCGTGGGCGTCATCCAGCTGCTCGACCGCCACAACCGCGACTCCGTGCTCCTGGCAAATCACTTCGGTGTGCCGCTCCACCGGCTGCCCACTGATGCCATCCCCAACACGCCATTTCAGGTCATCTCTGTGCGGTCGAGCCGCCGGTGGACCGAGCGAGCACTGTGGTGGGCCGATCGCAGATGTCTGGTGGTGGCTGAGATGCTCGGCACGGCGTCGTACTTCCGGGCACCGGGCCAGCGCGTGGGCGTGCACCCGTTCGCACGGTTCTCCCCGCCGCAGGTGCTCCGTGGATTTGCAGCTCTGCACCTGCTGATGGGCCATGGCGATTCCGTGCACGATCCCGAGGTGGGTGCCATGGCCGATGCCGCCATTGACCACGCCCGATCATCATCGGCGCGGTGGGCGTGGTCACTTCTCACGGGCTCGGTGCGGCGCACCGACCGCGCGCGCCCTATCCTCACCCGCTGATGGACGGGCACCCAGCGCCACCGCCACCCGTGCCCTCGCGGGCGACCGGCGGCATTCTCACGAGGCTCCACGCAATTCCTTGGTGGGGATGGCTCGGGGTGCCGCTTGCCGCATGGCTGGTGACCCGCGTGCTGATCACCGGACTCGCGGTCATCGCCAGCATCGTGCTCGGGCGCCCAGAGTTCGCACTCGACCCGTCGGTGCCCGAGTCGTTCTCGCTGCTCGGCAGCTGGGACACCACGTGGTACCTCGACATCGCCCACCGCGGTTATGCCTTCGACGTGGGCCAGGTGGGTCAGGTATTCACCAATGTCGCCTTCTTCCCACTTCTGCCAATGATCATGTGGGCGGCCATCTCGCTGGGGCTCAACCCGTTCTGGGTATCGCTGGTTGTGGGCAACGGGATGTTCCTTGTTGCGCTTGTCTCGCTCTTCGCCATCACCAAGGCGCGCTTCGGGCACGTGATGGCCGTGCGCAGCACGTGGGTACTGGCCCTCGCCCCGCCGGCAATCGCGGCATCAATGGCCTACACCGAGGGCATTGCGCTCGGGTTCGCCATCGGCGCCGCATATCTGGCGTGGCGCCAACGGTTTGTCTGGGCGGGATTCGTGGCGGCGTTTGCGGTGCTCATCCGTCCCACGGGGGCCATCGTTCTGGTGCCGGTGCTCATGCTCGCGTGGGCGGCAGGCTCGGATGGGCGCTGGCGCAGGCTCATCACCACCGCGATTCCCACAGCCGTCATTGGGTTGTCGTACGTCACGGTGATGCAGGTGCGTCAGGGCGGATGGGACCTGCCGCTCAAGGCGCAGGCAGCGTGGGGCAGGGGTCAACTGGGCGTGGGACTCTTGTCGCTCCTGCCCGACAAGCTCGGCAAGGCGGTGGGCGGCGTCTTTGGCGGCGAGATGCTGGGCAGCCGCGATCTGCTGGGCAAACAGACGTTGTCGCAGCTCTCGGGCCTTACGGCTGGCGGCTGGTCGGCGGTGGTACGCGATCTGCTGTTCGGCATCCTCTACGTGGCGCTGCTCTCGGCGCTATGGCGCAAGGAGGGTGGGCTCAAGTCGCCATGGGTGCTCTACTCGTTTCTCATGCTGGTGGTGCCGCTCTCAAGCGGCACAGTCACCTCGCTGGCGCGCCTCGGGCTTATGGCCTGGCCGCTCGCATGGCCCATGGCCGACTGGCTGGGGCATGGCACACCGAGCCGCCGCCGCTGGGTCATCGTCGCGGCACTCGTGGTGATCGTGCTCATGGTGGCCCAGTTATCAGGCCAATCGCCCTAGCCGGTCAGTCGGCCAGCGCCTCGACGATATAGTCGATGCAGGCGGTGAGCGCGCGGCAGTCATCGGGGGTGACGGCCGGGAACATGGCCA
>SYFI01000102.1 GCA_005800465.1 Actinomycetota bacterium
CCTCGACGAGGGCCAGCGAGTGAATTTCGTCGCTGGTGAGGGCCCCAAGGGTCCGCAGGCACAGCAGGTCACGGCCGTCTGAGCCGCGGGTGCCGTGAGGCACCCCCATTGATGTGCCGACGGGCTCCTCTTCGAGGAGCCCGTCCTCGTTTTCGGGCACCATTGCGACGATGAGCGCCTCGCCCGACACATCCTCCGACACCTTCCGCGCACGCTGCTGGGCGGCCGCGCGCGAACGCATGCGGGCCACGGTCATCTGGACGGTGGTCGGGCTGGCGCTGTTCCTGCCCCTGTGCATCTACGCCGTGGCTGAACGCGGGGCCACATGGATGATCGTCACCGCCATCGGCGCCTTTATCGTCGGGCTCGCATTCGCAGCCCTGTTGGCCTGGCAAGCCGCGGGCAAGCGGGCGTCGTCGCGCATGATCCGCGAGTGGGCCATCGCCAACGGGTGGGCGTACTGGGGCCGGGACATGCCGGCGGAACCCGCGCCCCAGCCGCACGGGGCGCGGTTCGACGACTTCATGCTTGCCAGCGAGACCTTCCCTGAGGCCACGGGCCTCCTCCGCAAGGGTGTTCGCCGGTACGTCACCGACGTCATCGCAGGAACGGTTGACAGCGTGCCCGTGCGCATCGCCAACCACACCTATGAGACCGACACCTACGACGGCAAGGGCAACCGCACCACCACCTACCCCCACCACGTGGTTGCGCTGGTGCCGCAGGTGCCGGCGGTCACGCCCATGCGCATGGTGCGCCGGTCCGCCCTGGGGCGGGCTTTGAGGGGTGCCGATGACCGCATGGCGGGGATCGGCAGCATGAAGGCCATCGACATGGAACGCCACGACTTCAACGAGACGTTCTCACTGCGGGTGGCCGACGATGCCGACATGGTTGTGCTCTTCCGGGTCTTTGACCACGTCACGCAGGAGCGCCTGGCGGATGGCAGCGACATCCCCACCATCGACCTGATGGAGGCCGAGGGCCCGTGGGTCATGCTTGCCGACGGCGGCACCGTGCGCGGCGACCAACTGACCAGAGTCGAGCTGATGATCGCATCCATCCGTTGGGCCCGCACCACGCTCGCCTGAGCGGCTAGGGTGCTTGATCGCGCACGCACCCCGGCCTGCGCCCTGACCGCCTGAGGAGCGCCGCCCGTGAGCATGACCACTGCGACGACGCACGCCGAAGCACACTACCGCCGCCGGTGGGCCATTCTGGCCGTGCTCGGCCTGGCGCAGCTGATGGTGGTGTTGGACGCCACCATCGTGAACATCGCGCTGCCCTCGGCGCAGTCCGACTTGGGGTTCAGCGACGCCAGCCGCCAGTGGATCATCACCGCATACGCGTTGGCGTTCGGTTCGTTGCTGCTGTTCGGCGGGCGCCTGAGCGACCTTCTCGGACGCAAGCGAGTGTTTATCGGCGGCCTCATCGGCTTCGCCGCGGCATCGGCTCTTGGCGGCCTCGCCCAGAACTTCACCGTGCTGGTCACCGCGCGTGCACTGCAGGGTGCCTTCGGTGCGCTCCTCGCACCAGCGGCGCTGTCGCTTCTCACCACCACCTTCACGGAGCCCGAGGAGCGCGGCAAGGCCTTTGGCATCTATGGCGCCATCGCCGGTGGAGGAGGGGCGCTCGGCCTGCTGCTCGGCGGGGTGCTCACCGAGTACCTGTCGTGGCGCTGGTGCCTCTGGGTAAATCTGGTCCTTGCGGTGCCGGCGGCCATCGCTGCGGTCGTGCTGCTTGTGCACTCACGCCAGGACAAGGTGCACCTCGACCTCCCCGGCACCATCACATCGGTGCTCGGGCTTCTCTCGCTGGTCTATGGCTTCTCAAAGGCTCAGACGGATGGCTGGACCGCAGGCATCACCATTGGCCTTCTCATCGCGGCTGTGGTGCTGCTCGCCATTTTCGTGATCATCGAGACCCGCGTGACGCATCCTCTGCTGCCTATGCGGGTGGTACTCGACCGCAACAGAGGTGGTTCGTACTTGGGCCTCACGCTGGCCTCGATGGCCCTATTCGGCGTCTTCCTGTTCCTCACGTACTACCTGCAGACCACGCTCGGGTACTCGCCCATCGAGACCGGACTCGCCTTCTTGCCCATGATCGGGGCAATCATGGTGACCGCCACGACATCTACGGCGCTCCTGCTGCCCAGGATCGGTGCGCGCATTCTCATCACCACCGGGCTTTTCCTCGGGGCCATCGGCATGGTGCTGTTCACCCAGCTTGGGGTCGATACCGCCTATGTCACGCATGTATTGCCGGGCCTCATCGTGACCGGCCTCGGCCTCGGTCTGGTATTCGCAATCTCCTTCGAAGTCGGCACGATGGGTGTGGACGCCAACGACGCCGGTGTGGCCTCGGCCATGGTCAATACCACTCAGCAGATCGGTGGCTCGATCGGCACGGCGCTCCTCAGCACGATCTTCGCCACCGCCGTGGCGTCATTTCTGGTGGGTACAGGTGACCCCAGCACCCCGGAGGCCCAGGCCCAGGCGGCCGTACATGGGTATTCGGTCGCCTTCTGGTGGTCGGCGGTTATCTTCCTGGTCGCTGCCATCGCCTGCGGCGCGCTGCTCACCAGCGAGGTGGCCGACCACGACCCTGACATCCCGGGGGCGACTGCGTAGAAATCCCGTCGGGAGCCCCGGTACGGTCCCGGCGTGCCCACCACCTTAACCGTGTATCCCGGGCTACTGGACAACCTGCTGCATGTGAACCTCACGCTCGAGACGAAGTCGCTCAGCAAGCGGTCTCATGCGCAGGATGTGCAGATGATGAAAGTCTCATCATGGGCCGCCATCATTTTCGCCCCCACGCTGGTCGGAGCGATTTACGGCATGAACTTCGAGAACATGCCCGAAGTCCACTGCCGGTACGGCGACCTGTGGGCGCTCTTCCTGATGGTCGTTATTGCTGTGGGTCTCTACTTCATCTTCAAACGCACGGACTGGCTCTCGTCGCATGAGCGATGAGATGCAGCAAGCCCCGGCACTGCTGCCGGGGATGGTGCAGCGCTATCGCGGTGAGCCCCTGCACTGCGACCAAATGCGCGTGGATGATGCGCGGGATGCCCCCGACGCCATCCGCGATGCCCACACCGTGGTGGACGAGAACATCGCCGGGGTGCACTGCACGTGGATCAACCCGGAGCACCGCGCGAACGGCCTCATCGTCTCCCTGCACGGCGGGGGATACATCGTGGGGCCCGGCGCTGCGCATTGGAGATGGGTCAGCACCCTCTGCCGCGACACCGATCAGGCGGGATTGCTCATCAGGTACTCGCGTGCTCCGGAGGCCACCTACCCCACGGTACTCAATGAAGTGCTCGTCGTCGTGCGCACCCTCGACGGCCCGTGGTATCTCATCGGTGACAGCGCCGGTGGCGGGCGCTGCCAGCCAACATTGGACGCGCGCTAAGTGCCGTCGGGCTCGGTGACGGTCGACCGGGTGGTGACGCCCCCGATCTCGCCCGACGGCCCGTGGACGCGTGGGGTGCCGCTGGTCGCGAGCACCCGTGTTGCGCCATGCCCACGCCCCAACAGTGCAGGCGCATAGGCGCACCCGAGCGCCTCCTCGGGGGAGGTCAGCAGCCAGTGCTGGTCACCGCACCGTTACGGCAGGTGGTGTTGGAGAAGACCGCGCTGCTGAGGCTCGCGCTGACAGGCCACGCGTCGCCGAGGTTCACGCTGGTGAGGTTCGCCTGGGAGAGGCCCGCGTTGTTGAGGCTCGTGCTGGAGAGGACCGCACCGCCGGCTCATCGCCCGTGAGGCTCACTCATCACCGCATTGGTGCCTGCACCAATGCGGGAACTCATGGGAGCGGCCCGTGGCAGATTGGCTGCACGCCATCACCGCCACGCCGACTTGGGTGAAAACGACAAAAGGCCCGTCGGAACGGACCTTTCGTGTGAAGTGGAGGATGACGGGATC
>SYFI01000103.1 GCA_005800465.1 Actinomycetota bacterium
CATCGCGGTGGGCCTCGAGCGCCTCGTCGGCAATAAGCAGTACGGCTTCGCCATTGGCGATCGCAGGGCCTGCAGGGCCATCGAGCACGCGGAACGCCACGTCGGGGCCAAGCAGGATTCGCAGGAGGGTGACGCTGCTCGCGCTGTGGGGCGTGACCGCCACGCGGGTGATGTCGGCGAGCAAAGCGGGCGAGAGCACGCGAATCGAATCGACGGCGCCCTCGCAGGCGATGGAACCGATAGGGATCAGGTGAAGGCGATCGGCGTTGCGGGCATACGCGATGCTCGACATGGCCGAGACGTGGAGGTCGCCGGCCAGGACAGCCGCGTTGAGCGCTGCCGGAAGTCCATCGGTGAAGGTGACGCCGGGCAGGCCGGCTTCCTCCAGGTGGTGGTACACGGGATACATATTGAGCGCGCTGATGCGCCCCACGCGCAGGTCGCTCATGCCGCCACCACCCGGGCACCCACGGCCTCGGCCAGATGCTGCGGATCGGTGTCATCACCTTCGGGAATCACCCATTCGCCCGCCCCGAATGCGAGCGCCACCTGGCACGCAGGAGCCCCGAGGGTCTCCCAGTCCGGGCGGATGGCGACTGATGCGGGCAGTACGCGCCGCGCCACGGCCGTCACGAGCAGGTCTTCCACTCCCCACGATCCGGGCCGCTCGGGCCCGTCACTGCCCGGCACCAGTTGCACGGCCCGCACCGCGGTGCAGTCCGCCGCGATCCCGATAAGCCGGTCGGCGATCTGGGCGTGGGTTGTGCCCGCGCCGTAGCGCACGGTGACGACCCCCTCGGGGTCGGCGGGACCGCGCATCCACGTCACCTGCTGGGGCGGAGCGATTCCCTGTGCCGCGGCGAATGGGTCACGGGCGTCCAGCATCGCGATGATCTGCTCGCGCGTCATGCGAACCGGTCCACAACGCCTGCGGCGATGGTGCGCAGCGCAGACACGTCGGCGTCGCCGACATCCCCGTCGAGCGATGCCACCGCGGCGGCCACCTCTGCGATTGCGCGCTCGCGCGCGGCCACGGCGCCGGGGTGCACCGCAAGGCGGTCGCACAAGGGCAGAAGGGGCACGTCGCCACGCGATGCACGTTCGATCTCGCTGGCGAGGCCCGGCTCGTCGGCGATGGCAAGGATGATGGGCAGCGTGACGGTGCCGCTGAGGATGTCGGTACCCCGCCGCTTGCCGGTCTCGGCCGGCGAGCCGGCGATGTCGAGAATGTCGTCAAAGATCTGGAACGCCACGCCCACGTGCTCGCCAAATGCGGCGAGGCATACCTGTGCCTCATCCCCGGCACCTGAGAGCACCGCCCCAAGGCGGCAGGCCACCGAGAACAGCGCGCCGGTCTTGCGCCGGCACCGCGCGATGTATGCGTCAACAGACAGGGCGAGGTCGTTGGCCGCCCGCTGCTGGTCCATCTCGCCCAGGGCGAGGGCGAGGGCGGCGTCGGCCAGCGCGCTCACCGCCAGCGGTGAGCCAACGTGCGTGAGTTCGGCGAATGCGCGTGCAAAGAGGAAGTCACCCACCTGGATTGCTGAGTCGGCACCATGGGCGCGCGCGACGGTGGGCCGTCCGCGCCGTGTTGTGGCGCCATCGATCAGGTCGTCGTGCACGAGGGTGGCCATGTGCACCAGTTCCACTGCTGCTGCGGCGGACACCAGTGCTGCACGATCGTCGTCGTGACGTGATGATGCGCAGAACAGCAGCATCGGCCGCACCCGCTTGCCGCCCGCGGCCAGGGTGTCGCCGGCCGGGCCGCTCACTGCGCCGACGTGGCCTCCGGCGACAGCCGCCAGCACCTCTTCGCACTGCGTCATCCAGGGACGCAGTGCATCGATGAATGCGGTCGGCGCGGGAGCGGTGGTCATGCGTGCACCGTGCCGTGGTGCAGCGTCGCCATTCCACCCGCGAACTCACGCCAGCGGATGTCGCTGATACCGCAATCCCACATGAGCGCTGCCACATCTGCGGGCGGAGGCATGTGTCCGACCGATTCCGCAAGGCGCGCGAAGGCATCGGGGTCGCCGCGAAGCAACCGGACGACAGTGGGCATGGCGACGGTAAGCGCCCGGGCGTGCAGGCCCCGCAGGTGCCGCGGCGGGGTGATCTCGAGAATGACGATGCGGCCACCGGGGCGGGCGACACGCACCATCTCGCCGATTCCGATGGATGGATCGTCGAGGCTGCGCAGGCCACCAGAGGCTGTCACCGCATCGAAGCGGTCGTTCTCGTATGGCAGGTGGGTGACGTCGGCCACCTCGAAGCGGCACCGGCGATGCGTGGCAGCGGCCTTCAGACGCGCACGGTCGATCATGGCCGGTGAGTAGTCCACGCCGATCACCTGCCCCAGTGATGTGACCCGGTCGGCCAGGAGCAGCGCCAGGTCCCCAGTGCCAGTGAAGGCATCCAGCACTTGCGCGCCAGCGGCCACATCGGCCACCCCGGCAGCAGCGCGACGCCAGCCGTCGCCCATTCCCAGTGTCATCACGCCGCTCACCAGGTCGTACCGGGGGGCGATGACGTCGAACGCAGCGCGGTCGTCTACAGCGCTGTGCGATACATGTGCAGTGCTCATGCCTCCACCCGTCCGGCCCCGCCCCAGCGGGGGAACAGCGCGTGGTCGATGCGCAGTACGTCAAGGGCCTTGCCCGCCACGAAGTCGATCATGTCGCCCACTGACTGCGGCTGGGTGTAGAGCGCAGGCGAGGCCGGCAGCACCACAGCCCCGGCCTCGGTGACCGCCACCATGTTTCGCAATTGGACGAGCGATGCCGGCGTTTCGCGCGTCACCAGTACCAACTGGCCGCGCTCCTTCAGCATCACCTCGGCAACCCGGTGGATGAGGTTGTCGCCAGTGCCATGGGCAATTCTGCCGAGCGATGAGGTTGAGCACGGCATCACAAGTGCCACTCGCGCGCCGGATGATCCTGATGCGAATGAGCAGGCGATGTCGTCGGGCGCGAGCACATCCACAGACCCGGCGGGGTCACAGTGGCCCGCCAGAAAGCGGTCCATCACGTGGTCGCGCGAGGTGGGGCGGGGACCTTCACCGAGGATCTCGTGGCTTATCACCTGGCAACCGGCATCCGATACGCACAGGCCCACGTGGTGCCCTGCCGCAGTGAGCGCGAGGAGGGTCCGGCCGCCATAGGCGGCACCGCTCGCACCGGTGATTCCGAGGAACACACGCATGGCATAATCGTAGGCCACGGGCGGCGAAAACGAGCCGGGGTCCCGTACTACAGGACCCCGGAATACGACCCTATCTCCGCGTTGGGGGCCTACTTGTACTTGGTACCCAGCCCGTTCAGGAATATCGAGAGATTGTCGAGATCCTCTGGTGGCAGGGACGCGAAGGAGGGCATGGGCGCCAGAGGTGCCTTCATCCATTGGGTCATCTTCGCGTTATCCCAGCCCTTGACACCCTCATTGGTGAGTTCCGGCCCGGGCCCGGGCGCGCCAACTCCCTTGATCATGTGGCAACTGCTGCAGCCATTGGCCAGATAGACCGCCTCGCCCGCGGACGCAGCAGCATCCAGTCCGGTGAGCGGAAGGGTCTCGCCCTTGGCGATGCCCTCGGGCGTGCTGGCACCGAGGAAGGTGAGGTAGCAAAGGCCGCTGATCACCAGTACTGCGGTACCCATTGCGAACGGCCGCTTCCAGATGCGGCGCTCGGGGCCACGGTCAATGAAGGGCCAGATCACCAGCAGGATGATCAAGATGTTCGGCACCATGAACGTGGCCATGATCACCGGGGTGAGCGCATTCTGGTTCGCAAAGATCTTCAGCAGCTCGAACGCGAAGTAGAAGTACCAGTCAGGCCGCGGGAGGAAGTCGGTAGACGCCGGGTTGACCGGCTCGCCCATCTCAACTCGCACTGTGATCGCGAGCACGATGACCACCAGGATGGCGAGCCCCGCGATGATGGTGTCCTTGTAGATCGCATACGGGAAGAACGGCTTGCCGTCCTTCTTCGCTGCCGCATAGTCCTTGTCGTATGCGACCTTGTCGGCCTTCTTCATCGCGTCACCTCCTGCTCATCGTCCACCCAGGCGGGTGGGAACGACACGCTGCCCTTGAGACCGGCCTGACGATCGCGTGCGGCCTTCCGACGGGCATCCTCTTCGTCACGCTGCACGCGCAGGGCACGCTTGGCCCATGGCGGCTCGGAGATGCCGAGACGGATGATGAAGTACAGGTGCAGGCCAATGAAGGTCGCGATTCCACCTGGAATTAACAACATATGGATCGAATAGAAGCGAGATAACGTGTCGGGCCCGAATTCGGGGCCGGCGCGGAGGATGTCGCCGATGTACGGCCCCAGGATGGGGGCGCTCGCGAAGATGTTGACGGCCACTACGGTGGCCCAATAGGCCTTCTGGTCCCATACCAGCAGGTAGCCGGTGAGGCCCATAAACATCGTCATCAGCAGGAGCATTGCACCGGTGACCCACGTGAGTTCACGCGGGTACTTGTAGGCGCCCCAGATGAACACACGTCCCATGTGCAGGAATACGATGACGATCATCGCCGAGGCGCCCCACTTGTGCATGCCCCGGACCATCCAACCCCATGTCACCTCGTTGGTGATGGAAGCGATGCTGCCGAATGCCGTGTTGGGATCCGGCTTGTAGTACATCGCCAGGATGATTCCGGTGATGGCCTGCATGCCGAAGAGCGCCATTGCGGTAAAGCCGAGAGTCTGGAACCAGCTCGTACCAGCGGGGATGTTGCGGAACATCAGCCAACGGCCACTGTTCTTCACTCCTGAACGCTCGTCGACAAAGTCGACGAGCTGGGTCACGCCCTGCTCAACCGGATTCTTCGGCCCGATGTCCTTTGTGGTCATCGCGCGCTCCTAGGTGAACGGGTAGAGGTTGGAGAGGGTGCCGGTAACGGGCTCGCCGGGCGCATGCAGCGGGAAGGCCTCCTGCTCGGCAGAGATGGAGTAGGCCTTACCCACAAGCACCCGCACCTTCGGGCTGGAGGACTTGGCGATGGCCTTCTGCAGGCTGAGGCGGTCATTGCCACTGGCGATGTCCGCGGCCGAGTACTGCTTGGACTGATCGACGATCTTCACGTCGAGGCGGTCGAGCGGACGGGGTGGCGGGCCACCGGTGACGAGGCCGCGCGAGTCGTAGGCACCGCCGTGACATGGGCAGATGAAGCCCTGTGAACCGGCTGCGTAGGCCACCGGGCAACCCAGGTGTGCGCAGCGGTTCCAGATGGCCAAAATGTCCATGTCGGCGGCCGTGATTCCTGCGGCCCATGCCTTGAAGCGGGCGTCGAAGCCATCGGTGGACTCGTCTGGGCCGGGAATAGGCTTGGCTGAGGGGTCCGTCAACCCGAACATAAGATAGACGCGCCGGTCGGCCTCGGGGTCGGAACCCGCGACGGCCAGCGAGGCGACTTCACCGATCTTCGTGGATGGGGTCGCGTTGGCGTACGGCGGCGCATTCTTGAGGAAGTCGCTGGCCGACCCGATGTCAATCCAGCGCCACTCCTCGTCCTTCAGTGGGCTGGCAACCGCGAATCCGACGACCGGCACCAGGATGGCGGCGGTGAGGATTCCACCACCTGCAATTGCGACAGTGGAGAGGAAGCGGGTACGCGTGATGTACCCCGGATCGTCCGAATGATCGGGCTCCGGGGCGAAGTCGGTTGCACGTGGGCCCCCGTAGGGTCCCCCCTGCGTCCCGGGCGCGTCGCCGTTCGGATCCTCCTCAGCCACTCCGACCTCCGTAGACGTTGACTAGATCCAAGATATTAGTGGCGTCAAGTCAAACCGATCACATATGCAGGCGCAACGGGCTGATGTGGGGGCAGTTGTCCCCGTTGCGCCGGGACTCACCGGTACTTCTCGGCCCCCGGGAGATGGATACCGAGGTCCGCCCAGCGGGCATCCACCCGCTGCCGCACGTCGTCGCTCATGCGGATTTCGTCTGGCCAGGGGCGTACGAGGCCCTCTCCCTCCCACTTTGCCGTGGCATCAAACCCCACCTTGGCGCCGTAGGCGGCGTATGGGGCGGCGTGGTCAAGGGCGTCCACAGGACCTTCCATCACCAGCATGTCGCGCCCGGCATCCACATTTGAGAAGGCCCGGAATGCGACCTGCGACACAGCCCGTACGTCGACGTCGTGATCTACCACCACCACGCAGCGGGTGAGCGACAGCAGGCCGAGGCCCCACACGGCATTGATGAGCTTCTTCGCATGACCCGGGTAGCGCTTCTTCACACTCACGATTGCGCAGTTGTGAAATACGCCTTCCAGGGGCAGGTTCATATCCACCAGGTCGGGCACGGTCATCTTGATGAGGGGCAGGAAGAGGCGCTCGGTGGCCTTGCCCAGCCAGAAGTCCTCCATCGGCGGCATTCCCACGATGGTGGTGCTGTAGATGGCGTCACGACGCATGGTGAGGCCGGTGACGTGAAATCGCGGGTACTGGTCAACCGGCGTGTAGAAGCCGGTGTGGTCGCCGAACGGGCCTTCGTCGCCCAGGTCGGTGGCGTCCACGTAGCCCTCGATCACAATCTCGGCGTGCGCAGGCACCTCGATGTCCTGAGTGACCGCCTTCATCATCTCCACTTGCTTGCCGCGCAGGAAGCCCGCGAACATCATCTCCTCGAGCGCGGGGGGCAGGGGTGCGGTGGCGCTGTAGGTCACCGCCGGGTCTGTGCCCACCACCACCGCAACGGGCACGCGGCCCTCGCTGTCGAGCAGATGCTGGCGGCCGTCCTTGTGGATCTGCCAGTGCATCATGCATGTGCGCTTGTCGACCTTCTGCACGCGGTACATGCCGCAGTTGCGCGACCCGGTGACCGGGTCGTTACTGAACACCAGGGGCAGCGTGATGAATGGGCCGCCGTCCCCGGGCCAGCAGTGCAGGATGGGCACAAGATCGAGGTCCACATCGTCACCGGTGAGCACCACCTCCTGGCACGGGCCGTTCTTCACGGTCTTGGTGCCGAGTGAGGCCAGTTCCTTCAGCTTGCCGAGCGCCTTCATCTTCTCCATCACGCCCTGGGGCGGTTGCATTTCGGCGATCTCGGAGATACGCGATGCGATCTGGTCGAGGCCGGTACCGCCAAGGCCGGCGGCCATGCGGCGCTCGCTGCCGAACTGGTTGATGAGCACGGGCATTTTGGAGCCCGTGACGTTGGTGAAGAGAATTGCGGGGCCACCGGCCTTCATCACCCTGTCAGCGATCTCGGTGATCTCAAGATGCGGGTCCACCTCGGTATGCACCTCAACGAGCTCACCCATGTCGCGGATGACCTGCATCCATTCGCGCAGATCCTTCATCGTGCCAGCGCCTCAGCCAGCGCGGGTGCTGGGTCGAGCCCCGCGGCGATGTCCATGATGGGCGCTGGCAGTCCTTCGCGGAGCGCCGCGCGTGCCATGCGCACGGCGCCCTGCGTGGCCACCACGTCGCCGGCCACCGCGGCGGCGGTCGCGCGCCACAGCGGCAGGAGATCGTCGTCGCGCCCGGCCGCAACGGCAGCCGCCGAGAGCGCAACCAGGTCGGCCAACGCCTCGACAACCGAAAGGTCACCTGTGGCCGCTACGCGCACCAGACCCTGCGCGTAGCAGTAGTCACCCGCAAGCACGGCCGCGCCCATCTCCACCTCCGACACGTGACGCGGTGTGCCGTGATGCAGCAGAAAGCCCTCAAGGATGAGCTCCAGGCCGAGGGCGTGTTCGCGCGCCAGCGGTGGGCACACCAACGGCATAAGCACCTCATCGGCGTTAATGGTGTGACCGGACAGTCCGGGCTGCGCTGCCAGCACGGCTGCCACCGAATCGGCAGTGAGGGTGCTCATGCCATGCCCTCAAGTGCCCGTGCGAATGCCTGTTCAGTTGCTCGGAACTCGTCGTCACCATGGACGGTGCTCGTAAACCACGCCTCAAACTGCGAGGGCGGTGGATACACGCCATTGGCCAACAGGCCCCGGGCCAGCCGGGCGTAGGCATCGGTGTCGCAGGCGGTGGCCTCGGCGTAGTTGGTGACCGGGGAATCGGTGAAGAAGGGCGTGAGCATCGATCCGACGCGCTGAACCGTGACCGGCGCGCCGCTGTCGCGAATGACCGCTTCGAGCCGTGCGCCGTTTTCCTCAAGCTGCTCGTAGGTGCCCTCGGCCGCAAGGCGGCAGATGACGGCGAGCCCCGCAGTGGTGGCAAGCGGATTGCCCGACAAGGTCCCGGCCTGGTAGCAGGGGCCCTCTGGTGCCAGTTCGCGCATCACATCGGCCCGCCCACCGAACGCACCGACCGGCAGTCCGCCACCAATGACCTTGCCCATGCACGTGAGGTCGGCCTTCACACCAAAGCGCTCCCCTGCACCACCGCGGGCCACCCGGAATCCGGTGATGACCTCGTCGAGGATGAGCAGTGCGCCGGTGCGGTCGCAGGCGGCGCGGAGGCCCTGAAGATAGCCCGGCGCGGGAGGCACCACGCCCATGTTGCCGGCGACGGGCTCCAGGATGATCGCCGCGGCACCCTCGAGTGCGATCTCGGCTGCCGCAAGGTCGTTGTACGGCACCAGACGGGTGGCGGCGGTGGCGCCCGCCGTCACGCCTGGGCTGGTGGGTACTCCCAGCGTGGTGGCCCCACCGCCGGCCTGCGCGAGCAGGCCGTCGATGGCGCCGTGGTAGCCGCCCTCGGTCTTCACGATCACCTCGCGGCCCGTGGCGGCGCGCGCGAGGCGCACTGCACCCATCACCGCCTCGCTGCCGCTGGAGGTCATACGAAGGCGCTCGATAGACGGCATGGCGTCACGTATGGCCTCGGCGAAGACGATCTCCCGCTCGGTGGGGGCGCCATAGGAGGTGCCACGGGCGAGGGCGTCGCGCAAGTCGTCAATCACCACTGGCGGTGCGTGGCCGAGAATGGCCGGGCCCCATGAGGCCAGGTAATCGACGTACGCGTTGCCATCCACGTCGAACACGTGGGTGCCCTCGGCGCGGTCGATAAAGATGGGGTCACGCCCGATGCCCCGCATGGCACGCACGGGCGAGTTGACCCCGCCCACCAGCGACTGCTTCGCGCGCGCGAACAGTTCCTGGCTCCGGGTATCGGTGAGTGACGCAGGCATGGGGTCAGGCCGTCGGCAGGGGCGCGCCGGCGATGGCGATGGCCTCCCATGCCCGGTACTCGGGTGAGTAGTACTTCAGCCGCACCTTCTTGAACTCAAAGGTTGAGTAGAGGACGGCGTAGTCGTCCCCGGTGAGGCCGGCCTCGGCCGCGAGCGCCGCGATGGTCTCCTCGCAGGCGTCCTTCGACTTGGCGTGCACCATGGTGAAGAGGCTGTAGGGCCAGTCGTCGTAGGTGGGGCGCTTGTAGCAGTGGCTCACCGACTTGAAGGTGGCCATACGGCTGCCGAAGTCGTCAACGCTGTCGTCGGGGACCTTCCACACGGCCATGCCGTTGGCACCGAATCCCGCCTTGCGGTGGTTCAGCACGGCAGCGAAGCGACGCATGACGGTGCGGTTCTGCATCTCCTGCGCCTTGGCGATGAGATCGTCGGGATCGATACCGGCGGCATCCGCCCAGGCGTCGAACGGTGCCGGCACGAGCGGGAGGTCCTCCTGCAGGATGAGGATGGCCGCGCGGTCCTCGTCGGTGGGCGGCTTGCCATCGCCGCGCTGTGGTGCGGGCACCGGTGCAACCCTGGCGACGTTGCCACTGTCGCCGGTCATGTCCAGCTGCACATTGATTTTGTAGAGCGTGATCGTGGGAAGGATGCGCATGGACGTGGCGCCCGTCTCGCGCGCGAGGATGTCGAGGGTCTCTTCCAGCGACAGCCGCGACCCGGGCTCGAGTGCGAGCGTGAACCACATGTTGAAGTTGTGGGTACGGCGGTAGTTGTGGCTCACACCGGGGTGGCCGTTGATCACGGCTGCGGCATCAAACAGCAGCTCATCCGGGTACGACGCCGCAACCAGCGTGCTCTCGTACCCCAGTGCCCGGGTGTCGAAGATGGCGGACACCTGCCGGATGATCCCGGCGTCCTTCAGTACCTGCATGCGGGCAAGGACCTCGTCTTCACCGATACCCACGGTCTCGGCGATGGGGAGGAACGGGCGGCGCTCAAGGGCGATTCCGGCCTGCAGCGCATTGAGCAGCCGCTGGTCCACCTCATCGGGCTTGTGGCGCGTGGGCTTGGCTTCGGTGGTGCTCACGATGCGTCCTCTTTCATCCACTTGGCCGCGTCAATTGCGGCATACGTGATGACGATGTCGGCTCCGGCCCGCACAATCGCGGTGAGGGTCTCCATCATCGCCTGGCGTTCATCCAGCCATCCGCGCTCGGCGGCGGCCTTGATCATCGAGTACTCGCCGCTCACGTGGTACGCGGCCACCGGCAGGTCGGTCGCGCCCCGCACCGCATGGATGACGTCGAGATAGGTGGCGGCGGGCTTCACCATCACCATGTCTGCGCCCTCGGCCACGTCGGCCCGCACCTCGCGCAGGGCTTCGCGGATGTTGGGCGGATCCATCTGGTACCCGCGGCGGCCACCATGTCCGGGGGCCGATCCAGCGGCCTCACGGAAGGGTCCGTAAAAGGCTGATGCGTACTTGGCCGAGTACGACATGATCGCCGTGGCCTCGTTGCCGTACGAGTCGAGCGCAGTGCGGATGGCACCCACCCGTCCGTCCATCATGTCGCTCGGGGCCACCACGTCTGCACCGGCACGCGCGTGGCTCACCGCGGTGCGTGCAATCACGTCGAGGGAGGGGTCGTTGTCCACCTCTCCATCGGCACCCAGCACACCGCAATGCCCATGGTCGGTGTAGGCGCACAGGCACACGTCGGTGATGACCATCAGGTCGGGTACCCCCGCCTTGAGGGCGCGCACGGCCTGCTGCACCACGCCGTCATCGGCATGGGCGGAGGTGGCCACGGCATCCTTCTGGTCGGTGACGCCAAACAGCAGCACACCACCGACGCCGGCCTCGTAGGCGGCGCGGGCTTCCTCCACCATCAGGTCGGGCGAGAGCCGGGCAATTCCCGGCAACGCGTCAACCGGCTGGCGGATTCCCTCACCGGCGACCGCGAACATGGGCAGCACCAGCTGTGACGGGCGCACCACCACCTCGCGCACCAGGCGCCGGATGGCATCGGTGCGGCGGAGCCGGCGGTGCCGGACAATGGGGAACGCGCCTGTCGCGGCGGCGGCCTCGGTGCTTTCAGATCCCACGACTCGCGAGTGTATCGTCGGTTCCGTGACTGACGGAGGGGGTCGGAGCGGGTTCGGGGCGATGGGGTCAGGTGACCCCGCTCTTGATGCAGCGGGCATTTCGCCCGCCCACATGATTGCCGGCTACCACGCGGGCCTCTTCCCGATGGACTCGGAGGACGACGTTGGGCCGGTTGGCTGGTACTTCACTGATCCGCGCGCGGTCATCGTCACGGCCGATGCCCGCATTCCGCGCACGGTGGCCCGCATGCTGCGCCGCCGCGCCTACGACGTGCGTGTGGATACCGCCTTCGGCGAGGTGCTCCGGGCCTGCTCCGGCGATCGCGATGGCGTGTGGCTCACCCCGCGGCTCATCGGTGGATACGAGGCCCTGCACGATCTCGGCATTGCGCACAGCATCGAGGCATGGGATGGCGACGTGCTCGCCGGGGGCCTGTTCGGCGTGGCCATTGATGGCCTGATGACCGCCGAGAGCATGTTCCACCGGCTGCCCGATGGGGGCAATGCGGCAATCGCAGGGCTTATCGGGATTGCACGCCTCAATGGGTTGACGCTCATCGACGTGCAGATGGAGTCGCCCCACGTGATGCGTTTCGGCGCCAATCTGATCAGTGCCGTTGCCTACACGGAGTTATTGGCGGATGCGCTTCGGCGCTAGGTGTGCATGCGCCGGGCCAGCACGAAGCGGGCGATCACGCCGTAGGCGATGGCGATAAGTGCGAGCAGGCCGATGCCCGACCACAGTGACGACGTGACCTCGGGATCGACCAGCACCTGCTGGAACACCCGGGCGGCGGGTCCGAACCCCGCCACTGCACTTGACCAGTAGGCCACGTCGCTGCCGGGGATGAGCGCCACCACGGCCAGCGGCAACGAGATCATGAGACCGGCCAGCAGGGCCGTGCGGGTCTCGCGCGCGAGCGCACCGATGAGGAGTCCGAAGGCCCCGAACGCGAGGCCTGCCACAAGCAGTGCGATGACCCAGATGCCCCATCGTCCAACCGTGACCGACGTCGAGACGGCGACCACGCCCAGCAGCACCATGCCCACCACCAGCGCGGCTGCGGCCGAGACGACGGCCTTCTGGGCGATGATCGATCCCGGGCTCACGAGCCCCCGACCCAGGCGCGAGAGCACCCCGTCCTCGCGCTCCGCCGACAGCAGCGCCGCCGACAACAGCACGCTTACCAGTCCAAGGCCCACCACGAGCGCTCCGGCGATGCCCAGCGCAGAGAGGGGCTCGCGGCCCGGCGCGCCAGCCTTCACATCGAGCCGGATCGGGCTTGCGATGGCCTTAGCCGCAGGCTTGGCCAGGTCGAGATTTTCACCGACACCGGTAATGAAATCGAGCAGGGAGGCAGCCTTGGCAGCCTCCTCCGGCTTGCCCGCCGCCCGGAGCGCGCGCTGCATGTCACTGATGATCTGCTGGCTGCTCTTAAGCCCTATCAGTGTGCCGGCCTGCCCGAACAGCGCCACATTGCCACCGGTTTTGATGAGGTCAACCAGATTGAGCACCTGCCCCACATAGGCTCCGGCCAGCGCCTGGTTGAGACGGAACACCATGGCTTCCAGCCGTCGCTCAATGGCCTGCGCCTCGATGGGCGAGCGCGGGTTGGTCTGCAGGGTGATCACAGGCGAGCGGATGCCGGTCTGGAGGTCACTTACGAAGTCCTCGGGAATGGTGAGTACCGCGCTCACCTTTCCGTCGTCAAGCGCCTGAGTGGCCTGCTGTGGGTCGAGCCGTACGAGGCTGACGGCCTCGCCCAGCCGGCGGGCGTAGTCGTCAACCGACAGTCGCTCGTCGCCAACCTGCACGGTGCGCCCCGACTGGGCATCGAGATTGACAAAGGCCACCGACGGCTTGGTGTCGCCACCCGAGAGCGCGATGGCCAGCAGCACGGCAATAACGATGGGGTAGCCGATGAGAATGGCCAGGAGGCCCCGGCTGCGCCCGAGCACCCGGAGGTCCTTGATGAACAGCAGCCGTCCGGCGCGCAGCATCTTCACTGGTCGTCGCCCACCAGTGCCATAAAGGCGGTCTCGCCTGCCGCCGGGCCGGACGGGTCGGTGCCCGCCGCACGGATGAGGTCGTCGAGCGTGCCGTCCATACGCAGTTGCCCGCCTACGAGGGTGACAATGCGATCGGCCGACCGCGATGCTTCGTCAATCGATTGGGTTGAGAACACAAGCGCCATGTCCCCATCGGCCACCATCTCCGTAATCCAGTTCCACAGCCGATGGCGCTGGTCGGGGCTGAGCGTGCCCGTGGGCTCATCCAGAAGCAGGAGCGCGGGCTGTCCCGCAAGCGCGATGGCGAGGTTGAGGCGCTGCAGCGTGCCGGTTGACAGGGCTGACGCCGGGCGATCGGCCACCTTTCCCAGATCTGCGCGCTCGATGAGTCCATCGGCCACCGCACGTGGGTCTGCGGCGCTCTCGAGCCCCGCGAACAGCCTCAGGTTCTCGCGTGCCGTCAGGCGCGGGTAGAGCGCCGGCCGCTGCGGCACCCATCCCACCGCCAGCGCCGTGCCGCCAGCCCATTCGATGCTGCCAGCCCTTGCGACGCCAACTCCGGCAAGGATCGACAGCAGCGTGGTCTTGCCCGCGCC
>SYFI01000104.1 GCA_005800465.1 Actinomycetota bacterium
ACCTGCGCGACCGGGTGGGCAAGAAGGCCCGTGTGCGTGAGCTGCAGAACTGGCAGACCACCCAGACGGCATCCACTCCGGTGGATCCCGAGGCGGTCGAGATCGTTGAGGTCATCGCCGAGGTCGAGGAGACCACCGGCGAGGAGTGATCCGCCCGCGGCGTATGCCGCATTCGCTTTTCCGAGGGCCCGCCGTTGTGCGGGCCCTCGATGTTTCGGGGGCCACTCATGTGCCGCACCGGCGGTAGCGTGGAGGTATGCGACCGCTCGCCACGGGACTGTCCCCGCTGCTGGACCACGACCTGCAACTGGGAGTTGATCGTCTGGTCGGTGCTGACGAGGCCGGGCGCGGGTGTCTGGCAGGGCCCATTGTGGTCGCGGCGGTGTGCCTCAACCTCGGGTCGATGTCGAGGGCGGCCATCGAGGCCCTGTCCGGGCTGAATGACTCGAAGCGGCTCAGCCCGCGCCGGCGTGCCGCGCTGATTGGGGCGGTCATGATGTATGCCGAGCAGGTGGTCATTATCTCGGCCACCTCGCGCACCATCGACGCCGATAGCCTGCATCGCACCAACATCAGCGCCATGACACGCGCGGTGAGTGGTATCGCCCCCGCACCAGATCTGGCCCTGGTGGACGGCTTCGATCTGGGGCCACACGCCCCGCCGCACCGGCGGCTCATAAAGGGAGACGCCACCAGCGCGGCCGTCGCGGCCGCATCGGTAATCGCAAAAGAGACGCGCGACCGCCTGATGCGCGGTCCGGCTGCCTCCCGGTACCCGCAATACGGTTTCGACGGGCACGTGGGGTACATCACGACCGCGCATAAAGACGCCGTGCGTGCCCATGGTCCGAGCCCGCTTCACCGGCTGTCATTCCGTACGGATGCCTATGGCGACGAGCCCTCGCTGCTTGAGTAACGCTCGGGGGTGATGCCCTGGGTGCGCGTGATGTCCCATCCCGCGCCACGGGGCACCACCACGATCAGGTCGGGGCGTATGGCGTGGCTGGCGAACTCAGGGTGTCGTGCCACATACGCCAATGCGGCACGGGCGAGACGATCACGTTGCCCGGTGCTGATGGGCGGGGAGTGGGGGTCGTACCGGGTGCGGGTCTTCACCTCGCAGGTGGCCAGAATTCCGCGCCGCTCGGCAGCGATGTCAATCTCGCCCCCGCCCCCGCGCCACCGGGTGGCGAGAATTCGCCACCCGCGTCTGATCAGCCATCGTTCGGCCGCGCGCTCGCCAGCGCGTCCCAGTACGTGGTCGCGGTAGTCGTCTATTCCCACATCGTGCGCCGTCGTCACGCACGCGGGGTGCGGGCAATGTGGCGAAATCCGTGCCACTTCGTGCCGATACCCGTGCAACATGGGCGCCCGTCGTACAGACTGTACGGGTCCGGATCAGCACGAACTCTTCCGAGGAGGCCGCATGCCCTTCGAGCTCCCGCCGCTCACGTACGCGTTCAACGCCCTTGAGCCCCACATCGATGCAACCACGATGGAGATCCACCACGACCGCCACCACAAGGCATACGTCGACAACGCCAACGCGGCGCTTGCCGGTACCTCGTGGGAGAACGCCTCCGTGGAGGAGGTTGTCACCAGCCTCGACCAGATTCCGGAGGACATCCGCGGCGCGGTGCGCAACAACGCTGGTGGTCACTACAACCACACGCTCTTCTGGGAGATCATGGGCCCGGACGGCGGCGGTGCACTCGGTGGTGCACTGGGCGCAGCCATCGACAGCACGTTTGGCTCGCTCGACGACCTGAAGGCCAAGGTCAACGAGGGCGGCATCAAGCGGTTTGGCTCCGGCTGGTCGTGGCTTGTGGTGAATAACGGCGCACTTGAGGTGATGAGCACCCCGAACCAGGACACGCCGCTTTCGGAGGGCAAGACCCCCATCCTCGGTATCGACGTGTGGGAGCACGCGTACTACCTCAACTACCAGAACAAGCGTCCAGCGTACCTCGACGCCTGGTGGAATGTGGTGAATTGGGACGCCGTTGCTGCCAAGTACGAGGCTGCGGGCTAGCAACGTGAGCATGCGGGCCCCGGGGCGTGACCCCGGGGCCCGTCGTGACGTGCCGTTGCGCCAACCGGCACGAATGGCGCGCCACCCCTGAGCGTTTCGCCGTGATGCTCTTTGCATCGTTGCGCGAATCGTCAGCCCGGCCGTCATCGGCCTCGAGACCACCACCGTGGAGGTGGAGGTTGACCTGCGCCCGGGGCTCCCCGGATTCAGCGTGGTGGGGCTGGCGGATACCGCGGTGCAGGAGGCCAGGGAGCGGGTGCGGTCGGGGGTCATCAACCAGGCCTTTGACCTGCCACCCGTTCGCATTGTGGCCAATCTCGCGCCGGCGGATCTGAGAAAGGCGGGGCCGCAGTACGACCTGCCCATTGCGCTCGCCCTGCTGAGCGGATCGGGGCAGATGCGGCCGGGCTCGCTGGCGTCGACGGGCGCCGTGGGCGAGCTGGCCCTGGACGGCGCCCTGCGACCGGTGCCCGGGGCATTGGTGATGGCGGAGCACGCAGCCCGGAGGGGATGGCGACGCCTTGTGGTTCCCGAGGCGAACGCGCCCGAGGCGTCGCTGGTGCCGGGCATCGAGATCCTGGGGGTGCGCACTCTGCGCCACGCGGTGGACGTGTTGGAGGACCGGGATGAGCCTGTGCGGGTACAGGGAGGCGCCAAGGTGCTCATTGCCCAGTCCGAACCGGCGGGACTTGGGGACCTGCGCGACGTGCATGGTCAGGCCGATGCCCGCCGGGCACTGGAGATCGCGGCCGCCGGCGCCCATTCCATTCTTATGATCGGCCCCCCAGGCGGTGGCAAGACCATGCTCGCGCGCCGGCTGCCGGGCATCATGCCGCCGCTGGATGTGGCCGAGGCCATCGCGATCACTCGCATCCATTCGGTTGCGGGCCTCCTGCCCGCCGGGCGTGCGCTGGTGACCACGCGTCCATTTCGCGCACCGCACCACACAATCTCTGCACCCGGGTTGGTGGGAGGTGGCCGCGTGCCCCGGCCCGGGGAGGTGAGCCTCGCCCACCTGGGGGTGTTGTTTCTTGACGAGATATGTGCGTTTCCAGCTGCCGTGCTTGATGCGCTGCGCCAGCCCATGGAGGAGGGCTGCATTGACATCTCGCGCAGCCTCGGCACGGCGCGCTTTCCGGCCGGGCCGCTACTGGTGTGCGCAGGAAACCCGTGCCCATGTGGCCACGCGGGTGACTCTGTGCGGCGGTGCACGTGTGCTCCCGGACGGGCGGAGGCATATCGCGCACGGGTATCGGGCCCCATCGCCGACCGCATCGACCTGCGCGTGGATATGCCACGGCTTGACCGCGACGAGATGTTGGCCGAACGGGGGATGGGGGAGCCGAGCAGCGCGGTGCGGGCGCGGGTTGCGGCCGCCCGCGCGTGGCAGCGCGCTCGCGGGCAGTCGGTTCCCAATGCACGGCTCGGGGCTGCCACCGCCAGAGCGGCGAGCGATTTGGACCGGGAGGGACGCCTGCTGCTGGGGGCAGCGATCGATCAACTGGGGCTCACCGCACGCGGGTGTGACCGCGTAATCAGGGTGGCCCGCACCATTGCCGATCTGGCGGCGACCGAGTGCGTGTTGCCTCTCCACCTTGCGGAGGCCATCCGCTATCGCAGTGCCGGCGGGTTCGAATGATGCCGGGCGCGGACTGGCCTCTGGGCCTGGCATGCATGGCGCATGCGCTGTCGCGCGACTTACAGCGCGCTGCCCGCGCGGCCGGCGGACCCGCGGCGCTGTGGGGCGGTACGTCGGCGCAACTCGCGAACTGGCTGCGGGCTGATACCGATGCGGTGGCGCGCGTGACGGCGAGCCGTGCGGCATTTCATGCCGGGTCAGCGCGCGAGGCGCTTGCCGCGGCTGGTGTGACCCATGTCGGGATGCCCTCGCAGGAGTATCCGGCGCGTCTTTCGAGCATCTTTGACCCCCCCTTCGGGCTGTTTGGCATGGGCTGTGTGATTCCCACCCTTGCCTGCATGGAGGAGGGGCCAACGGTGGCCATTGTCGGGAGCCGTCGTCCGACTGCAGCGGGCAGGCGGTTTGCACACGACCTGGCTGCAGGACTGGCCGAGCGCGGAGCCGTGATTGTAAGCGGCCTCGCGCGGGGGATTGACGGGGCTGCGCACGAGGGCGCCCTCGATGCGGGGGGCGTCACGGTGGCGGTGCTTGGATCGTCGGTGGACCACATCCACCCCCGGCGCCACCTGACGTTGGCCCAGCGCCTCTGTGAGACCGGGGCGGTGCTCAGCGAGTACTGGCCGGGCACATCTCCCGCAGCCTGGAGGTTTCCCGCCCGCAATCGGATCGTGGCCGGCCTGGCCGATGCCGTTGTGGTGATTGAGGCTGCAGGCCGGTCGGGGGCACTGATTACGGCCGATTTTGCCATGGAGCACGGAACCACCGTGCTGGCGGTGCCGGGCTGGCCGGGCGCCGAGATGTCGGCCGGGTGCAACTCGCTCATCCGGGCGGGTGCTGCGCTGTGCGAGGGGGTCGACGACGTGGTGAATGAGGTGGCACATGTGGGGTGGCGCGATGTGCAGTCGCCCCTCGGCAGCGATGGGGCGGGCGGGGCGGTGCTCGCCCTTGTCGCGCGCGAGCCGTGCGGGGTGGACCGCATCGCCACGCTCACAGACATGCCGCCCGGGGCGGCTGCGGCTGCGCTGGCGGCGTTGGAGATCGCCGGACGGGTTGTGCGCGAGCCCGGTGGGGTGTTCAGGGCGGTGGTTCGTCGCGAGGGAGGATGACGTGCGGCTAGCGGCGTGCGGGTGCTGCGGCATAGCGCGCAAGAACGCGCTCCGCGTGCTCAACCACCGTGGCACGAAGGGCGACGGGCTCAAACAGCACGGCCTCTCCACCGTGCTTGATGATCTCCTTCACCAGCCACTCTTCGCTGGCGTACGGGATCTCCGCAAGAATGGAACGGTCGGCAAAACGGTCTGCCGATGGATGCTCCTCGGCGAGCCAGCGCGCAATGCTCGAGCCAAACCAGACCGATGCGCTCTGTGCGGTGGTCTCTCCGTGCGAGGGCGATCCCCACGGCTGATACGGCACGGCTTCGACCTCGGTGCGCCGCACAAAATGCTCATCGAGGACGCTTGCCGCACGAATGCGGTCGAGTCGGAATGTGCGCTGCTCGCCGGCACGGCGGCAGTGCGCGACCAGATACCAGGCATCACGCGAGTTCATGAGCATGTGGGGCTCGATGGTGCGCTCGGTGATCTTCCCGCGCGACTCGGTCCAGTACTCGATCTCGAGAAGGCGTTCCTCGCGTACTGCCTGCGTAATGGCGGTCCCAACGGTCTCGCTGGCCGTCTGCACGTGCCCCAGTTCCACGCCCGTGGTGGACTCCTGACCCACGGCCGACTCGATTTTGCGGCGCGCGGAGGCGAGTTCTTTCGCAGCGACAAGCGGCAGGCGCCCGCCCACGAAGTCGAGCGCCCACAGCAGCGCCTTGGCCTCGAGCGGGGAGAGGCGTGCGGGGCGCGCGAACTGGTCGCCGTAGACCTCCTTCTGCACAACCACAACGTCGCCCTCCACCTGAGCGAACAGGGCGTAGCAGCCGCCACCGAAGTTGATGAGGTTAAGCAGGATGAGATCCTCTTCCAAGGCAAGCTGAGTGAGGTTGAGCTCACTTCGCAGTTCGCCGCAGGCGACGTCGGCCTCATACGAGCGGCCACACGCGGCGAGCAGGCGGGTCATGAGGGCGAGCAGGCGCGAGATGCGCTCAACGGGAACCACACGCTCCGACGGATCATCCGGCAGCGAATCCGACGGCGACACCTCGTCGGCGGTCCGGGGGAGCGACTTTCTCTTGCGCCCGGGCTTGCCGGAATGGCGTGTGCGCACCGTCTCGAGGGCGTCGGTGGCGGCGGCCCGAAGCGACGCGGGCTCAATGACCTCGGCCTCGGCCCCAAGGCCGAGTACCCACGAGATGATCTCGCGCTCGCCGCCGTAGCCGGTCCGGAACACTGCGGTGCCGTCCGGTCGCTCCTCATATTCGCCGTAGGCCCCGAACATCTGGTCAACCCACCACGAGATGGTGGACGAGATCTCGATGACGCCGGTCTGCGAGGTATCGGCCAGCTGCCACGGCGCGCGGTCGCGGTACCGCGAGAGGTCGACTTCGCTGGGGGGCGGGAAGTCGTGCTCGGCGCGGGTTTTGAAGGTGATGCGGCCCTCGATGCGCGACAGGCGGAAGCAGCGCAGTTCCTCGCGGTCGTGCGCGAATCCCACCAAGTACCAGTTGCCGGCCATGTACAACAGCGAATACGGGTCGACTTCGCGATCGGACCGGTCGTCGCGGCCAATCGAGTAGTACCGGAAGCGAATGGTTTTGCGGCGGCTGATGGCCGACTCGATCTTGATGAGGTAGCTCGATACCTCGGCGGTGTGGCGGCTTCCGAGCAGGTTGACGGCCACGGTGCGCGCGGCGTGGTCATCGAGCGGGCTCGGCCGGCCGAGGGTGAGGTGCTGCAGCGCAAGACGCAGGGGCTCCGCATACGCGAACTGCCCCTCCAGGAGATACAGGCTGGTGTGCAGTGCGCTGAGCTCGCCCTCGTCGAACTCGATGGGCGGCAGGTAGTAGTTCTCGGGCGGCATCGCATAGAGATCGCCCTGAAATGGATCGTCGCTGGGACGCTCAACGGCAAGGCGCAGGCCCACGCCCTCAAGTTCGGAGCGGTCGGAGTAGAAGCGACGCAGAAATGCCTGTTCGCTCATACCGCCGTAGCCCTCAACCGCCTCGTGGATCTCCTCGGCGGTGACAGGGCGCGCTTGCGCCATCAGGAATGCGACCAGCGAAAGCTGCCGCACAAGTTTGTCGTCATCCCTCTGGGCCAATCGCCCATTCCTTCCATCGCGGCGCTCGCTGGATGTTAGCCGAGCGATGGGCCCGGCGGGGGGTGCACGGTGTGCAGATTGCCGCATGTGGAGCCATGATTCTCACCCTTGTGGCATCTGGGTGCGGCACCGGGGATGAGGTGGGGGTGCTGTCTGGCCGGGTGGTGCGCGTGCTCGATGGCGACACCATCGTGGTGGCTGGCGTGGGCACCGTGCGCTATCTGGGTGTGGACACACCCGAACTGCATCATCCCCGCAAGCCCGTTGAGCGATTTGCTGCCCGCGCGGCGGTATTCAACCGGCGCCTGGTGGCTGATGTGGATGTGCGGCTGGAGACCGACCGCGAAGTGCACGATGCCTACGGCCGCACGCTGGCCTACGTGTATGTGGGGCGGGTCATGGTGAATGCCGAGTTGGTCCGGGCGGGCATGGCCGAGTCGTTTGCATTCGCTCCCAACACCACACATAAGGTCCTATTTGACGACCTTGAGGCGGATGCACGCACTGCCGGGCGCGGCCAGTGGGGTCCCCTAGAGGGTGGACCCCCGTACGGGGTGCCCTGAGAAATGGCAGGGCCTTGCGCCGCAGCCCGGGCCGGTGCGCCGGGGCCCGGTCTACGATCTAACCCGATGACGATTCTTGAACTTGATTACGGCATTCCTTCTGAGGATGAGCTCGCACGTCTCGTGGGGGCGGCCACGCCGCACTTCGCGCTGCAAATACGTGACCGGGTTCGCGCATACGGGGCGGAGCTTCCGGATGGGCACTCGCGTATTCCTGAGATCGTCGCGCATGTGGTTCGGCTACAGGCCCTGGCCATTGATGGTCAGGGCGGCTCGGCGGGCGAGGCGGACCTTCCGGCCCGGCCCTCGCTCGAGGTCGAGCGCGTCACCGACTAGCGGCCGGCGCCCTGCACCACCTCAGAGAACGTATGGAGGATGCGCGCCGTGAGCCCCCAGACGTCCTCGCCCATCAGCGGGTACCGCAACGTGGATGCATCGGGAATGGCGGGGATGTGCTGATGCGCCGCGAGCACGTCACCGAGCGGCACCTCCATTACGCGTGCGATTTCGTTCTCCTGCACCACGACCTCCGGGCGCCCGTCAGCGTGATACGCGATCCAGGGGCGCACCGTGAATCCCGACACCATCGTGCTGACATCGTCGAGGCGTCCGAGCACCGTGAGCGACTGTGCGGAAACACCGATCTCCTCCTCGGTCTCCCTGAGCGCCGTGCCCAGAAGGTCGGCGTCGCCATCCTCACAGCGCCCCCCCGGGAGGGCCACCTCCCCGGCATGGTGCACGAGGTGATCGGTGCGCTTGGTCAGGAGCAGGTGTGGTGCGCCGTCGTGGTCAAACAGCACCAGCATGACGCCGGCACGTGTGCCGTCTCCGGCTTTGTCGGTGTACCCGCGGGCCATCAGCACGTCGGGGAGGAAAATCGCAAGGTCGGCGGCACGGGGTGGGGTGGGGGCATTCACGGGTCGCGAGTGTACGCCGGGAGCGCCGGGGGGATGTCATGAGCAGCGATCCCCTGCACCGGCTGGCGTCCGATCTCGAGTCGGCCATCGCGGCGGCGATGGATGTGCACGATGACGCTCCTATCGGCCTGCGTCCGGTTGAGCCGGGCACGGGCGGTCGGTCGTATCTGGTGGCTTTTGAGGGGCCGGCCTTCCTGTGCCTGCGTGACGACATGCAGCCCGAGACCTTGCGCGCCCGAGTCGATGAGATCGCCCGCGTCGCCCTGGTGATGGAGAGCGCCGAGCACCTGATCGACCCGGATGCGCTCCGGGCACTCGCGCCCGCGGTTCTGGGGCTTGTGCCGTGGCAGGCAGACATCGCTGTGGCCATCGATGCCCTGCGGCGCGCCGGCGTGTGTGCGGGGGAGTTGGCCGACTGGCGCGAGGACCCGCTTCGGGTGATCGCATCGCTTGTTGCCCTCGACGACGCCATCGCTCGTCAGGACCGGGCGCGGGCCGCATATGCTTCGTTCGTGGGCGCCACCGAGCCACTTGTGGCAAAGCAGGATGAACTCGCGCCCGACTTCGTGCGCGCGCTTGGCGCCGTCGAGTCAGCTGCGGCCGCTGCAGGGCTGGCTGACGCCTTGGGCGGCGTCATCGCGGCGGGAATGGATGCGATCGGGGAGGGGGCGGACGAGATGACCGCCGCCCACATCACACCGCTGCGGTAATCGGGGCGTCGTGGGGCATCGTCTCCGCTGGCTGGCTGGCATCCGGCGAGCCGTCATCGGCATCCTGTTCGCCCATCACCTCGGGCACCGCCACGAACCCGCTCCCGATGAGATCTTCGATGCGGGCGAGGTCCGTCGCGTCGAGCGGCGGCAGATCCGGCGTCTTGGTGAACTCGTCCAACTGCTCCTCCGCGTGGATGACGGCCACAACTGATGCCACACCGGGGCGGTCGAGGACCCATCGCAGTGATGCCTGGCCCAGCGTCCACGGGCGGCCATCGGCCAGGAATCCGAGCGTGGCCACCTGTGCGAGGCCGCTCTCGAGCCACTCCCGGCTGAGGTGCGCACGCGGGTCGGTGGGGGGGAACGTGGTCTCGGTGGTGTACTTGCCCTCAAGCATGCCCCACGCATGTGGCCTGCGTGCGATGACGCATGCACCGGACGCCTGGGCGAGCCCTGCCAGTTCGGCCCCGGGGTCGTGATCGAGGATGTTGATCTCCACGTCGAGCACCGGCACCCGCTTGGCGCGGATGAGCCGACGCCCATCGCCGGGCCGGGATCCAGCGGGAATCGCTGCACCGAAGGCCCGCACCTTCCCCTCATTCACGAGGGCGTCAAGCGTGTCGAGTACCTCGTCGTCGGCGAGTACGCGGCGCGGGGCATGGTGCAACCCGCAGATGTCCAGGTAGTCGGCGTCCATCCGGCGCAGGCTGTCCTCAACCGCGTCGCGGATGCGCTCTGGCCGGAAGTCCTGGGGCATGGCCCGCCTGGCACGGCCCATGGGCTCGGCGTTTCGCCAGTCATATCCCACCTTGGTGGAAAGCACCACGCGGGCGCGCCGGTCGGCGAACGCGCGGCCCAGGATCGACTCCACGCGCCCATCCCCGTCCCGGTCGGCCGTGTCGAACAGCGTCACGCCCCGGTCAAGCGCGGCATGCAGCAGACGGATTGCCTCGTCGTCGCCGTGGTCACCCCACCACCCGGACGCGAGCGCATCGGCACCGAAGCCGATTTCGGACACGGTGATGCCGGTGCCCGGGATTTCACGTGCGCGCATGCAGCGAGGCTACCCATGACCCCTGACGCGCTCAGGTGCGATCGCTCGGGTCTTGCCTGTGCTGCGCTTCGTCGGCAGCATCCGGTGGGTGATCATCGTCGGCCCATATGCCCCGGGGTCACCGTTGCGGATGAGCGCGTCGGACTAGTCCTCGGCGTCGTCCTCGCCAGGTTCCATAAGGAACTCAAGGAGGTCGGTCACCGTAAACCGCCCCGCCTGCATTGAAGCCACCAGGCCGTAGACGGTTGCAGTGTGCGGGCGCTCCAGCACGTACTCGCGCATGGCCACGTTGCCGTCGCCTTCGATCTGCTCGGCCAACTGACGGCCCACTGCTGTAGCCAACATGTTGCTGCCCTCAACCGCGGTTATTCCCGCGGTGGTAAGCGATCCCGCTGCGCTGGCGATCTCGTCAGTGTCGGTTCCGAAGATCTCGGCCAGATGGGCGAGGCTCCGCCCGTCGGGATCGGCCGCAAGCTCACGCAGCAACAGGTAGCTCCCGGACGACAGTCCGGCTTCGATCACCACTTGGTCGAGCACGCCCGCCAGTTCGGTGAGCAGCTGCAGGTCATCCTCGTCGCGGTACATCAGTACTTACGGGCCGTAGCGGTGGGCGGGGGCGGGGCGAAGGTCGTCGTATGCAGCGCCGAGCCAGATGCGACCGGCGATTCCTAGGTCGTCGAGGGTGCGAAGGGCCGATCGCACGACGCCAGCACGTGCGCCACGGCCGTGATCGTGCGCCACAGTCACCTCGAAGTCATGATCGCCCGAGGTGCGGATGGGTCGCCCATTCGCCCGTGCGAGCGCCACGCGCGCGTCTGACAGCCGCAGTGGGTCGTCCACGGTGATATAGCACTCGAAAAAAGCCCAATCGCTGGCCAGTTCAGCCACAACCGCGTCGAATTCATCCGTGTACGCCATGACGGCAGGCTATCCGAGCGGCGCGGCGGCTGAGGTGCTGTGCGGCGCCGCCGATGCAAGCGCATCCTCGATGGCGGCGGCTTGTGCGTCGAATCGCGCGTCATCCAGCACCGGTGCCGCCCGGGGCGTTGGAATGCAGTTGGGCAGCGCGACCCACGACACACACCCACCCATCTCCTCGGTCATCTCCAGATCGATGGCCGGGGTGACTCGGTGCACGCGCACCACCACGGCCATCAGCGGCTGCCGGGGGCGCCACTTGAGCCGCGACTGCGCGTAGTCCGCTCCCAGCACATGGAAGCCGTCGAGGGCATCCAATTCGGACTGCTCGCTGATGGGGTGCACCGCGTGCACCTCGCACCAGGCGCTGATGAGATTGCGGCCCGGTTCGTAGCGCACGGCCAGATCGGCTGCGTAGGTGTCGCGTGCGTCGGGGGTCAGCAGGTCGGGGCGCTGGTGCAGGTGGGTGGGAAGCAGGAAGAAGTGCTGATGGGGTACTTCAAAGCGCTTCTCGCCGATGCCGCCCTTACGCAGCAACACCACCTGCTCACCGGCGAGCATTGCGGCGATGACTGATGCCCATTCCTTGAGTGCATGCTCGGCCATGGCTGCATCGTAGGTTGTCGGAGGGCGTCGAATGCCCGGTGTGCAGGGGCCGGATGACCCTCGGGGGCACCGGGCGGCCGTGTTAGCGTGAGACGCATGATTGACGCGATCCTAACCCGCGCCGCCGAGGGCAAGCGCATCACCGCCGACGAGGCCGTCATGCTCTACGAGCAGGCTCCACTTGAGGACCTCGGGGCCGCGGCCGATCAGGTGGCACGACGTCTGCACGGCGACGCGGTGACGTACAACGTCAACGCGCATCTCAACCCCACCAACATCTGCGTGGTGGGCTGCGGGCTGTGCGCCTTCGCGGTGTGGACCGATCACGATCCACGGGCCTACGCATATTCGGTCGACCAACTGGTGGACCGCGCGCAGGAGCTGTCGGATCTCGGAATCACCGAGCTGCACATCGTGGGTGGCATGACCAAGGAGTTCACCCTCGAGTACTACGAAGAGCTCTTCCGTGAGCTCAAGTCCACGCTGCCGCACGTGGCCCTGACGGCGCTCACCGCCGTGGAGATCGACTTCTGCGCCAAGCTGGCCAAGGTTGGCCATCGTGAGGCGCTTGAGCGCACCATGGCCGCTGGCCACGACACCATGCCCGGTGGCGGAGCAGAGGTGTTCAGCCCGCGGGTGCGCAAGATCATCGCCGACCGCAAGGTGGGGTCAGACATCTGGCTGGAGGTTCACCGCGACGCCCACCGCATGGGCATGCGTACCAACGCCACTCTGCTCTTTGGTCACTTTGAGACGCCAGCCGAGAAGGTGGACCACATGGTGCAGCTTCGCGAGGTGCAGGATGAGGCCCTCAGCGAGCGGCAGCCAGCCGCGTTTCAGGCATTCATCCCGCTGCCGTTCCTGCCCGGCAATACCGAGTTCGCCTATCTGCCCGGTCCCTCGCGCGAGGAGAAGTTGCGCACAATCGCCGTCTCGCGTCTGGTGCTCGATAACTTCCCGCACATCAAGGGTCACTGGGTCATGCTGGGCGAGGAAATCACGTCGGAGGCTCTCTCCTATGGACTCGACGACCTCTCGGGCACCCTTACTGAAGAGCGCATCGCGCACGCCACCACCGTGCAGACCCCGCTCGGGCTCACCCAGGATCGCATCTGTGATCTGGTGCGCGCGGGTGGCAAGCAGCCACGGGAGCGGGACACGCTGTACGAGCGCATGGTCCGGGAGCCGGTCCCCGCGTAGTCGCGTTGTCCGGCCGCGGATACGAAGGGCGTCGCGCGTGGGCGCAGGGGACCGTCGGGCAAAGGAACGTTTCCTGTGGGGGCCGATGGTAACTCCGGAGAGACCGTCGGCCTATGCACGCGCGGATCGCTAGGAGAGCGCACGCCGGCGCATGGCGCCCGCCGCTGCCAGCGCCAGCAGCGCGCACCAGCCGAGGGTCCAGATGACCGTGGCCCACGACGCGGGCTGGATAAACACGATGTTGCCATTCACCTCAACGCGGGGGGCAGCGAGCCCCGCCACGTCACGGGCCTGCAGGTCAGCGACGAGCGGCGACACGATTCCGCGTGGGAAGATGAAGTAGAGCGAGCTGATGAGGCCCGACCACGACGTGCCGATTACGTCGGCCTCGGCTGCCGACGACATGTTCACGAGCGCCAAGGAGACGATGTATGCGAGCACGCCCATCACTCCCGACGACACCGGACCGAGCGCCACGCTGCAGAGCGCAGCCACGGTGAGCACCACGAGCATGTTGCCGATACCGGCGAACCCGGTGACGATCAGCGGCCAGTCGGAGCCGTTGCCGATAAGCACCCCGCAGAGCCATGCCAGCGCCATCCATACCGCGAATATCGCCACCAGTACCAGTACGCGACCGAGCACACGCCCGAGCGTCACCACAGCCCGGGTGGTGCCCGTGGCCACCTGCAGTCCGAACCAGCCGCCGTCGGCGTCGCGATTGGCCACGCTGGCCCCGAGGCACGCGCTCACCACGAGCCCGCCAATCACCTCGACGGCGAGGGTCCACGCACGCAGGGCATCAAATCGGGGGATTCCGTCCCGGCCGCCGGCGAAAATCGTGCCCGTCACGATGAGTGCGGCGCCGACGGCGATGGAGATGAGAAACCACCGTCGCCGGATGATGGCGCGGAATTCGACACTGCTGATAATGGAGAGGGCGCTGGTGGGGCTCATGCGCGCCGTCCGTCCTTGAGGGTGATGGACACACCGAGAATCCCAAGCAGTCCGCCAGGTTCGGATGACGCCACCAAGACGGCGGCCCCACGATCGAGGGCGCGGTGGATTGCCGTGTCGGTCTGGGTGAACTCCCATGGGTCATCGAGCACCAGAAGGTCGGGAGTGCCGATGAGCGCGCATGCCAGCGATGCCTGCCGCGCCTCCTCAATCTCGAGCAGTGGCGCGAACTTGGCGGGAGCGGTGAATCCGGCCTCGTCCATCGCGCGCGCTGCCTCCTCGGGCCCATATCCCTTCAGCGCCGCGACCATGCGGATGGCCTCTCCGGTACGTACGCCGTACGTGAACGGCCATGACTGCGGGGCCCAGCCGATGCGCCGCAGAGCGTCCGGACTGCCTGGCCGGGCACCAAACACGGTCGTATCCCCACCGGGCCCCGCAAGACCCATCACCGCACGCAGCAGCGACGACTTGCCCGATCCGCGACCGCCGGTCACCACCAGACCCTGTCCGGGCGCCAGGTCGATGTCCACGCCGTCAACCGCCGCTTCGCCACCGCGCTGGTATCGCACGACGATTTCGCGACCGTGAATGACCGCAGCGCTCGCATCGGCGGATGCGGGGGTCAGCCCAGCTTCTCCAGGCGGATGGCCTCCTGCGGGCAATCGTCAATCGCCTCACGGATCGCGGCGATGATCGCCGGGTCCAGCACATCGCTGCTGGCGGACGACAGGTTGGAGTCGTCGTCTACTGAGAACACGCCGGGCAGACGCGCGATGCACACACGGGTGCCCATGCACAGGTCATGGTCAACCAGCAATCGGTACATCTCTCCGGCGATCTCGATCTCGGCCATGTTCAACCCTCCCTGATGATCGCGAGTACCTCGTCGCGCTTTCGTTCCATATCCGCCTCCGAGACCAGCGACTCGAGGTTGAGGCGCAGGAGGGGCTCGGTATTGGACGAGCGCACGTTGAAGTGCCAATCGTCGTAACCGACGGACAGTCCGTCGACCTCGGCCTGATGACCATTTACATAGTGTGCCCGAAGCCGGTCGATTGCCGCTCCGGCATCGGCAACGGTCGAGTTGATCTCACCGGAGATGTGGTACTTCTCGCGAAGGGCCGCCACCATGTGTGAGAGCGGCTCGTCGGACTGGGCAAGGATCTGCAACACCATCAGCGCCGGGATAAGCCCAGTGTCGGCAAATGAGAAGTCGCGAAAATAGTAGTGGCCGCTCACCTCCCCGGCAAATACGGCATCGATCTCGCGCATGCGGCGCTTGATGAAGGCATGTCCCACGCGGAACTCGTCGGCCCGACCCCCAGCGGCAAGGATGCTGTCGCGAACCGCCCACGAGGCGCGCAGGTCATACACCACGGTGCCGCCGGCATTGCGCTCGAGGATGTGGCGCGCAAGAAGTGCGGTGAGGAAGTCGCCTGCGACGAACCCGCCCTTTTCGTCAATGAAGAAACAGCGGTCGGCATCGCCATCCCAGGCGATACCCACATCGGCACCGTTGTCCACCACGGCCTTCTCGATGAACGCCCGGTTCTCTTCGAGCAACGGATTGGGCAGGTGATGTGGGAAGCGCCCATCCGGGTCAAGAAAGAACGGCACTGCATCGATGTCGATGCGATCGAGCACCGGTGGGAGGTAGAGCCCGGCCATACCGTTGGCTGCATCGAGCACCACGCGCAGGCCGGTGATGGCCGATGGGTCGACGAAGGTTAGGCACCGGTCAACGAAGCGGTGCAGCAGGCCGGGGTCGGTGGTCTCGGTGCCGGATTCCTCGGCGGCGGCGGGTTCCCCTGCCCGGGCCAGGCGGCCCACCTCGGAAATGCCCGTGTCGCCGGAGAGCGGGAGGGCTCCCGCCAACACCATCTTCACCCCGGTGTACTCGGGCGGGTTATGGCTTGCCGTGATCATGGCGCCGGCGTCGTAGCCGCCCTCATCCACCGCGAAGTAGACCATCTCGGTTGCAGCGAGCCCCAGCGAGGTAACGTCTGCGCCTGCCGACAGGGCACCACGTATGAATGCTGCGGTCATCAAGGGGGAAGAGAGGCGTACGTCGTGACCCACCGCCACGCGTGCGGCGCCGGTGACGGCGATGAGTGCCCGGCCGATGCACTCCGCACCATCCTCGTCGAGTTCCGTGCCGTACAGGCCGCGGATGTCGTAGGCCTTGAAGACCTCCGGGATGAGGGTCACGCCGAAAACCCCGGTCGAAGGAGGGAATATGTCTCGTCGAGGTGCTGCGGCATAACGCGAAGATCTCCGATAACGGGCATAAAGTTGGTGTCCCCGGACCACCTCGGGACCACGTGCAGGTGCAGGTGGTCGGCAATACCGGCTCCCGCCGCCGCCCCCTGATTCATCCCGATGTTGAAGCCATGCGGGTGCATGGCACCGTCGAGCGCGGTCTGGGCGGTGCGGGCGAGCTCCATCATCTCAATCAGGGCGGGCGTTGGGAGGTCGGTCAGGCGGTCAAGGTGTGCGTAGGGGACGACCATCAGGTGCCCACTCGCATAGGGGTACGCGTTGAGAACGACGAAGCAGTGCTCACCGCGGGCGAGGACGAGCGCTCGCGCATCGTCACCCAGCGCCGGGAGGTCGCAAAACACGCAACCCGGACCCTCGAACTCGTCACCATTCTCAGCCGACACGTAGGCCATCCTCCACGGCGCCCACATGATCTGACGCCCTGCCCCGGGGTTTACAGCCACTTGCGCTTACGGACGTAGAACAGCACGCCCACGGCGAGGGTCACCATCAGAAGAAGCAGGAAGATGAGCGATGCCAGGCCGTTTCGCGCAAATGGGAGGTTGTCGATGTTCATCCCATAGAAGCCCGTGATGAGCGTGAGGGGCAACAGCACGGCCGACAGGATGGTGAGCAGTGCCAGCATGTCGTTGAGGCGGTGGGTGATGATGGATTCGTTGGTGGCCTCAAGCGCCTCGGCCACCTCCTTGTAGTTCTCAAGCGAGTCCCAGATGCGCTCGTTCTTGTCGACGATGTCGTCGAAGTAGATCTCGAGGTCCTCGGGTGCGTACCGCTGCACAGCGCGTTCAAGCATGCGCAACGTCGGGCGCTGCGGCTTGATGACCTTGCGGTAGTTGATGATCTCCTGCTTCACATTGGAGATATCACGCACCACGGAGTCGCCGTGCCCCTCAAAGATGGCGTCCTCGATCGTGTCGAGCTTGAACCCGATCTTGTCGAGGATGGGAAAGCAGTAGTCGAACATCTGGTCGACGATTTCGTACAGCAGGAAGCCCGACCCCTTGGACATGAAGTCAAATCGGGCGTCCTCCCGGGCCTCGCACCGTGACCACACGGCGCGGATGGGCTTCATCGGCTCCTTCGGGATGGTGATGATGATCCCGGGGCCGATGAACACATTGAGTTCGGCGGCCTGCAGGCGCCCCGTGGCCTTGTCGAACCGCGGGAAGTGCAGCACCAGAAACACGTAGCCGTCGTACTCATCGATCTTTGCGCGCTGGCGCCTGCGCGAGAGCACGTCCTCAAGGTCGAGGGGGTGGTAGTCGAAGTGCTCCTGAAGCCATGAAATCTCGGCGTCAGTCGGCTCCTCGATGTTCAACCAGGTGAGCCCGTGGGCCTCCAGGCGCTGGACGTCCGGCCGCTTCCGGTCAGGGGCGGGCGCCCCGGAGGAGGACCCCCGCGAGCGTGAGCGACGGATGTTGGGAAGGCTCGCCATCGTCGAGTCCCCTCGTCGCGGTGGTGCACGGTTCGTTGAACATCCAGGAGAGTGTACCGCGCCCCGGCACTCGATTGGCCCCGGCTGCGACCTCCGATGGTAATGCGCCCTGGAGCGGGGGTGGCTAATCTGCCGGGCGTGCCTGACTCCGCCAAACCCCTTCGCATCAAGTTCTGTGGGCTCACCGACCCTGCAGACGTGCAGGTGTGCGTTGATGCGGGTGCATGGGGCATCGGCGCCATCATGACCCCGCATGGACCGCGTGCGCTCGATGGCCCGGCGGCCGAAGCCGTGATGGCAGCCGTGCCCGACGGCGTGGAGCGGGTCGGGGTGTTCGTCGATCCCACTCCTCACGGGCTGGCGGATGCCGTCGCGCGGTGCCGCCTCACCCGTGTGCAGGTGCATGCCCCCGCCGACTTGTCCGCAATTGTGGCGGCCTCGCCGGTGCCGGTGACCCTCGCGGTGCGGCTCGACGGCCCGGATGCCATCGTGGCGGCCGATGCTGCGCACTGCGACCTGGTGCTGTTTGACGCGGCGGTTCCGGGACGCCACGGTGGCGCCGGGGTGCTGGCAAACTGGGGCCTGCTTGTGGCCAACCGCCCATCCCGCCCATTTGCCCTCGCGGGAGGCCTTACGCCCGAGGTGGTGGGCGACGCCG
>SYFI01000105.1 GCA_005800465.1 Actinomycetota bacterium
CGCTGTCCCACGATGCCCGCAGCACGATCACCAGTACCGAGATCGAAAACCACGACGAGTAGAAGATGTAAAAGGTCTGAAACCGCCAGCCGCTGGCCAGCGTGAGCGCCAGCACGATGACCGTTGCAACGGTGACCGACGACAGCACACGTGCCGACCCCCCGCGCTCGCCACGCTCGCGGTACAGGTGATTCTTGGCGAACACCAGCACCAACGTGACGGTGACAATGGGGAGCGCCTTCTGCTCCACCGACCAGATGGCCCCGCTATCCACCGGCTGCCCGGTGACCCACAACTTGAACGCCAGCACGGCATAGAGGCCGAGGAACGCCGACCCCACGTCGATGGCCAGCAGCGCGGCCACCGATGCGCCGCGGCGCAGGTAGTCGCGGTACTGCCTGCCGCGCAGAATCGGCACAAATCGCACGTCGCGCCCGGCCCGGCGCTCGGTGCCCTCTGCGGGGGCCGCCCGTGTTGGCGGCGGTGGCGGTGGCGAGCTCACCGGCAGAGGGTACCCCGCACTACTTCACCCTCACGGTGACGGGCCAGCTGGTACGTGTGGTCCTGTCCCCGCTCGGCACGTCGCCGGTCCAGGTGGCGCGGTAGATGCTGGTGGCTCCCGGCACCAGCTTGGCGGCAAATGAGCCGTCCTTACCGGTCTGCACGGTGGCCACCGCCAGCCAGTTGTCCCCGCTCTGGCGCTGAATGGTGACCTCACCCGGCGACCGAAGATCGCGAACCTGACCCACCAGCGTGGTGGTTCCTGTCTTACTCACGACCTTTGTGGAGAGGGGGCCCATGGGCAACGGGAATACGCTCGCAGCCGGCTTGGCGTCGCCGTTCTGCCTCAGCAGGCCTGACCCCCACGCGGAGTTGTCCTGCAGGAAGTACCACACAAACATTCCGATACGGCGGTTGGCGCGCACCCGGCGGTAGGCGTCCTGCAGGTACTGAGCCTGCTCGGCCTCGGTCACGTTCAGGCTGTACTGGGCCACCTTCTGGGTGGAGTACCCAAACTCGGTGAGCCAGATCTTCTTGCCCCGCAGGTAGGTCGTGTCGATCTCGTTCTGGAACCGGTTGATGTTGTACAGGTCGATGTACGACGCCCCCGGAAAGATGACGTCACGCGGAGTGGTGATGGGGTACGGGTGGTGGCTCACCACGGTCATGGGTGGGCGAAGCCCCGGCTTCGACACGGCTGTGAGGAACGCCGATGGGGTCATGCGCGCATTGGCGCTCTTCGGGCACGACGACGGGCACTGGTTGCCGGCGGGTGCGGTTACCAGGCCGGCAATCTGTGCATTGGCATCCACCTGCTTGATGCCTGCGTAGAACGCCTTGGCCAAGCCCGTGTAGGTGGCGGGCGACACCGGAATCCATGTCCGGCCGCTCTTCTTGAACTGCGGACGCAGGAAGATAGGGATGTTGGGCTCGTTCCAGGCCTCCCACGAGCGAACGCCACGGGGTGTATATCGCGAGGCCGCGGCATAGGCGAAGTCGCCGAACGGGCCGGGCCTGAGCGGTCGGCGTGCCCAGTCGGGGAATGTGGTGCTCTTCTTTACCGCGGGGTCGGCGGCCCATCCGGGCGTTCCCCACACCGCAAACAGCATCTTCACCCCGCGCTGTGCTGCTGCATCGACCACCGCGTCAAAGGCATCCCACTTGTAGGCGGGGTCGAACTGATCTTTGGGGCGCTTGGGGCGCGTGGGTGCCACTTGATCCCAGCGCATGTCCACCCGAATGATCGACGCGCCCAGTTTGGTCATGGTGTTGACTCGGGAGGCGGCCTCCTTGGCCGGCACCTGCCACACGCGATCGTCCTGAATACCCGCCAGCGGCGACGTGGTGGGAACCCCTGCGACAGTGCCCTTAAGGGCCGTCGGCTCGGCTGCCGACCCACCTCCACAGCCAGCGAGGATGCCCGCGGCCAACAGGGCCAGGCTCGAGCGGGTGACGATGGTCTTGGACAATCGGCGCATGCGGTGGGGTGCCTCCTCGGGGCGCGTGCTTCGGTGCTGGGCCAGCGGTGCGGGATTGCAGCGCGACGGGATGACCCGGGAACGTCCCGCAGGCTAGGGACATCGCACGCCACCGAACAAGGGGGCGGGCGATGCCCGAACCCCATGTTCACGGGATCCTTACGGCTTCCACGCGGGCATCCCTGCCCCGCCCCACCTCAGCAGCGCCCTAGTTACGCGGCTGGCGGCATTCCCACGTCCATCAGGTCGCGGGCCAGATCATCAACCGGCAGGCCATCGGCCTCGGCCTGAGTAAGTGCCACCGCCACGTCGGGAGCCAGCCCGAGGCGCAGCCGGATGGTGGCGTCGATAGCTGCCAGCCACTCGCTGATGCGATCGCAGTGCACCAGCACGGCCCCCGGCTCGCGGGCCATGACATCGGCCACATCGGCCGCCAGCCGGGGTATCTCGGCCCGGGCCTGCACCACGTCCATGAGGGGATGCCACCGCACGCCGAACCCCGCCTGCGCGTACTCCACCAGCGCATGGCGCGAGCGCATGCCACTTACGATGGTGCGCACCCCCTGCTCGTGCCACCACCCAAGCTCGGCCTCGCGGCGGGCCACCCGGTGGCTTCGCCCGCCTCCTCCGGGGCGCTCGGCAATGACAAGCGCCCCCGGCACGATCCATGCGTGAGGTGGTTGGGTACGCGGGGCCATGGAAATCCTCCGGACTCGGGTGCGATGCACCCACCATCCCCCAACCCCGCGTGACCGATCCACACCGAGAGGTCACAATCACGTGCCCCGGCCGTGCCGAAATGGCACAGACCCCCAGGGCATCAGTCGGGGGTGGCCGCGCTCCTGATCCACTCAGGCACTGGCACCGGACTGCGGTCGCCCCGCTCAATGCACACATGGGTGAGCTCGCCCTCGGCGCACAGCTGGTCGCCCCGCACAAACCGGTGGCGGCTGCGAAATGAGGTGGTGCCCACTCCACCCACGCTGGTCTCGAGGGTGATCAGGTCATCCAGCACCATGCGCTGGTCAAACCGGCACTGGCTGTTGACGATGGGAATTCCCGCGCCCTCCTCAAGCAGCCGGGTGAATGGCCATCCCATCTCTGCAAGCCACTCGCACAGGCCGCGATCCATCCAAGCGTAGGCCATCGTGAAGTGGATCTGGCTCACGTCGACCTCGCTCATCACGATGCGGCGGGTCTCGGTGTGGATATGCGGCGCGGACTGGCTCATGGGCGCAGCCTAGCCCGCGCAGATGGGGTGATTTTCCCGCTGCGAGCGACCTCGTACTCCCAGAGGGGGGGAGCAACCGGCGGGCCCGTGCGTTGAGGGGGCAGGTCGCGCTGGAACCGTCCCATGCAATTTCGATTTCAGGAATCCCGATGTGCTGCAAGACTCGTCGGCCCCAACGGACATAGGTATGCACACCCCACTGATGCACACTGCTCTTGGCGAGGCCCCGGCCCCCACGGGCGAGGATGAATCAACCGCACGCCGCAGGCTGTGTCTCGGGGCCATGGCCGCAGCGCCCGGTCTGCTGCGCTACGCCGCGCGCTTCGCCCCCTCGATGGAAGACGCCGAGGACGCCTACCAGCGATCCATGGAGATCGCGCTCACCCGGGGGCCGGTGGTTGACCAGCACGAGTTCGTCGCGTGGCTGCATGTGGTGCTGCGCAACGAGGCCACCTCCCTCGCCCGACGGCGATCGGTGGAGGCCCCGGCCGACGACCAGGTGGTAACCGCCACCATCGACCGCGCCACCAGCAACCACGATGAGCCCGCCGCGGTCATGGAGTGGAAGGAGCGCTACCGCACGCTGCAAGACGCCATGACCACGTTGAGTGATGCCCAGCGCATCTGCCTGCTGCTTCGCACCGCGGGCGTGAGCCGTGCCGAGATCGGATCGATGACCGGCTACACCGACCGCCAGGTGGAGCGATCGATCGTGCGCGGCCGGGCACGGCTGAACGCATGGCACCTCGACATGGCGTCGGGCGAGAAGTGCCTGGGCACCCGCCCGGCGCTTGAGCGCGTGGGCGACGAAGAGGCAAGCGCAGGCGATCGGCGATCGGTCTCGCGCCACGTACGCCACTGCGCCCACTGCCGCGCGACACTGCGTGCGCGGCGCCAGAGCAACGCCGGCCTGCTGGTGCTGGTACCGGTGGCAATCATCGCCACCACAGCAGTGGCCGGCACTGCTGTGCCCGACGCCACGGCCGCGATGAACGTGGTGGACCGCGGCACCGCACGGATCGCGGTGTCGATCGGCCAGGCGTGGAACGCCCTGCTGGACATCCCCTCCCTTATGAGCGCGCGCATTGGAGCAGGTGCGCTGGCGGTGACCGTGGCGGGTGTGGCCGGGGTACCCATCGTGGCCCACCAGTTGCAGGGCGGGCAGGCAGCAATCGCACAGCAGGTGACCATGAGCCAGCCAGTCCAGACCAGCGCCGCGGTGGTGGGCCCGTCGCCACCGTCCTCGCGCGTGGCAGATGCAGAGGACCTGCTCGCACGCCTGCGCGCGCAAACCGACCGTGAGCGCCGGGCCCTTGCCGCACGGCGGCAGGCAGCCCAGCGCAAGGCAGCCGCCGAGAACGCCGCACCCGCAGTGCAGGTCATCTCTTCGCCCGCGGCATCCCCCGCCCCGGGTTCCAGTTCGCAGAACGCACCGGTATCGCCCGGTGCCCAACCTCAGTTGGAGTTCGGACCATGACGATCCCACCTCGCAGGCGCATGCCGCGTGGTCTCGTGCTGCTTGCAGCTGCAGCAATCACCTCCGTTGCGGGCACCGCAGCGCATGCCACCGAGGGCAACCTCTACACCCAGGGGCAGGGCGGGTTCAGCACCGGCGCGCTGGCTACGGCGTCGCAGGTGAATGCGGCCACCGTGCAGGTGAATGCGGCGGCCGTGGCATCGGCAACTGCCGGCACCGCGTGGTCGATGAACTGGGGGTGCCCGGTGCCCGGCAGCGAAATTGCCGCGGTGTCGTGGAATGCGCTGCGGTACGCCGCGGCATCGAGCGCCGACCTTCAGCTGAAGGCCAACGGGGGCACGGTGTGGGCCGAGGGCGACGCGGGCATGCCGCAGTCGCCTGCCGATGGACGCACCTACGGCATTGGCCTGCCGGGCGGGGTATGCGATCTCAAGCTCGAGATCGTGCAGACCGAGCAGCGCAGGCAGCATGCCCGGGTGTGGTGGATCGGCGGGCCCGGCGTGGTGGTGCGCGATGTCGCGCCGCCCACTGCGGCCATAAACAGCGTGCCCGCCGCGTGGATCAGCGGCGGCCAGCAGACGGCACGTCTGGCGTGGCAGGCCTTCGACAACTTTGGCAGCGATGGGATCGGGTCGCAGCGGGTGTCGGTGAACGGCGAAGTGCGATGGGCCGGTGCGCCCGGGCAGGGGCAGATGGCCACCGACGTGCCGCTCGACGGCCTGGCCGATGGCGTGCACCGGGTGCACCTGGATGTGGATGGTGATGGCACCGCCGGAGCCGGTGGCGACGCCACCGTGCGCGTTGATCGAACCCCACCCGAGATCGGCGAGATGAACACCACGTTCGACAACGCGAGCGGCAGGGCCACAATCGCGTGGTCGGCCGCCGACGCCACCAGCGGCCTGGCCACTGCCACGGCCGAGGTAAATGCCGCGGCTGATGGATCGACCGGTGGAACCTGGGTTGGGTCGGGCACCGCCACCCGGGCCAGTGCCGGGCAGCGCATCACCCGCATTGCCGGCACCGGAATGGCCGATGGCGTTCACGCCTGGCGGGTGAGCGCGCGCGACGATGCCGGTAACGCAGTGCAGGAGCCCGCACAGGTGCCCATCGTGGTGGATACCCAGACGCCGAAGATCGACATGGTGCCCATCCCTGCCGCGTGGACATCCACCCTGCCCCTCGACGTCACGCTGCACGACAACCTCGAATCGGTGCTGGGCCTTGGTGATCTCGACATCGAGGTGAACATCGCGACCGACGGAACCAGCCGCGGCGACTGGGTGCTGATGAGCCAGGAATCTCATGCGCCGGGCCGCGAGCAGATGCAGGTGCCGCTCACGGGGCTCGGCGATGGCACCCACCAGGTACGTCTGAAGCTGCGCAATGGCGGGCCATTCGGCCAGACCCTTGTTGCGCAGCGGCTGGGCCTGGTGCGCACCGACCTCACGCCTCCCGATCTGGCACGCGCAGCGCTCACGGTGCTGCCTGATGGCCGCGTGCGAATGATCTGGTCGGCCGACGACGTGCGGTCGGGCGTGGAGCGGGTACGGCTGCAGTGGCTCGATGGCTGGAGCTGGCGCACCGTGACCGAGCGGCCGGCGTCTGATGGCACCGGAATCGTCACGCTCGACCCGGCGCTCATCCCCGACCCGGAAGCACGCATGCGGGTACAGGTGGGCGATGTAGCCGGAAACATGCGGGCCATGGAGGTGGCCATGCCCGAGGTGGCCAGGCCGGCCACGCCGAGCCAGCCCGCGGCCCCCGGTGCGACCACGCCACCCGGTTCGCCCAAGCACATGGCAGACGAGGCCCGTGAGGGCATCCTCACCCTGGGGCTCGAGCGGGGGTCGGTCGAGATGATCGAGGGCACCGAGTACCGCACCACCTCCATCACCTACGGACAGGCGATTGTGGTGACGGGCCGCTTGGTGGCCAAGGGTGGCGGCCCACTGGCGGGCTTCGCCATGGTGGCCCGCCAGGGCGGCCGCGATGTGGGATCGGCCGTAACTGGCCCCGACGGGTCGTTCCGCCTGCCCGCGGTGCCCCGCCAGAGCGGGCCGGTTGACGTGGGCGTGCCCGATGGATCATCTGTGGTGCCGATCCCCAGCGGCCCCCGGGTGGGCGTGCACGTGAGGGCAACGGTCACCCTGATGGCCAGCAGCCACGAGGCCACCGCCAAGGGCGCCCCCATTGTGTTCAGGGGCAAGGTGGCCCCGGCGCCAGGGGCCGCCAAGGCGGTGGTGCTCGAGTGGCGCGACCCCTTCCGCAGGAAGTGGCGCCCGGTGGTGAACGCACGCACGAAGGCCGACGGATCATTCACCATGTCGTGGCGCTTTCAGGCGAGCGGCCTCACCGTGCCGTTCCGGGTGCGGGCGCCCAAGGAGATGGGATGGCCGCTGGGGGCAGGGATGTCGAAGAACGTGACGGTGCGGGTGAAATAGCATTATGACCACTTCAACTGGTCATTCCAAGGAGGCCACCGTGGCCATCCGCACCATGCCGATATCCGAGGTGAAGGCAACCCTTCTGGGCCTGGTCACCGAAGTTGCCGCGACGGGCGATGAGATCGTCATCACCCGCCGTGGCCGCCCCGTGGCGCGGCTTGTCCCGACAGCGGAGCGTCAAAGCCTGATCAGCAGCCTCATCCTGCCCGGCAATCTTGATGACCTCCTCTCCGCTGATGGCGAAAGGCCCGACCCGTGCGTGACCGACCCGGTGCTCGGGACCGAGGCCGGGAAGTACGCAAAGCCTCCGCGCACCTCGCGGTGAACGACCAGTACGTGCTCGACACCCACGCCTGGGTGAACTACGTCACCGCGCCCGACGCGCTGCCCCGACGTGCCCGGCTCCTTACGGACACGGCGACAGTGCTGCACGTTCCCGCCATCTGCCTGCGTGAGGTCGCAGTACACGGCGCGCGGGATCGCCTGCGCACACGGGACCCGAAGATGACGTGGGACGAGTGGATGATGACGACGCTCGCCGACCCCTGTGCGGTCGCGCCACTGACGCCGCGCATCGCAATCGAGTCTGCAGGTCTCGAGCGAGAGGGCTTTCACGGTGACCCCGCCGACCAGATGATCTAGGCCACAGCGCGTGTACTCGGCATCCCGGTTATCACCCGGGAGCGGCGAATCCACGAGTTCGAGGTGCGCCTGCCGCGGAAGGCCACCCGGCTCGCTATCTGGAACTGACCGACCGCAGTCGCACGTTGCGGCTGGTGGTGCTGGTGACTGCCGCACCGCCGTAGCCCGGATCGCCCACGATGGCGAGCGACGTGCTGCCAAGCGCGGGGGCTCCAGCCGGCATGCCTAGGGTCACGGTGCGTACCTCACAAGCGGCTGACCCAACCCCTCCGACAGGGTCACGTAGCTCTCGCAGGTGGCATCAACGGCAATGGCCTCGCCCTGAGGCTCGCGTACGTATGGCCTCGCCGATCCCTCGTCCATCAGGGCAGCCACCAAACCCAGCGGCGACTGGTGCACGCGCACGGCGTCGTACGTCTTGACCACAACGGTGGTTCCTCCGGCGCAGGCATCCGCGCCCACCACCCCGCCGTAGGGCATCTCGCCAACCAGCCGCATCACACCGGTACCCGCAGCAATCTGCGCGGCGGTAACGCGATACACCCGTGATCGCGCCTCTCGCTTGGTGATCACATACAGATCACCCGTCGTACGGTCAGCTACCAGCGCCTCTGCATCCCGTGCGCCATCGGGAAATGAGAGGTGAATCACGTGTGGTGCGACGGCCCCGAATATAGTCCCGGCGGGAAGTCCCAACACGGACGGCTCGGCAACCCGATATACGTCAATACTGGCCCTGACAGCACTGTTGTCGCCGATGTCGGCCACAAAGAGCGCCTCAGCGCCACCGGGGTCGGTACCAAGCGCGATGTCCTCGATGTCGCGCGCGACCACCCCTGCCAGTGGCAGCGTGGCGCGAATAATCCCGTCCCAGCCCACGGCGAACACCCGGGCGGAATCACCGCTGTCGTTATGGGTCCAGAACAAGTCAGCCTCGGACTGGCTCCACGCAAGGCCCGACGCCTCAGTAACTGGAGCGCCAACGGCACCGGACACCGTGCGCGTGGTGCCCGGCAAGAGCAGCGCCGGGGGAGTGGGCTCGACCACCGGTGCGGGTGCGGGGATGGTGACAAGTTCAATTGATGGCGCCGAATTGCCCGGGACATCGGCCTGGACGTCGTCCACCACCGACAGAGAAGGCCCATCAATCCGGCCAATGGCCGTGCGCCTGACAGGCAGTTGGCTGCCGCGCAGGGTCACACGAACCTCAAGCGCATCATCTGATTTCACAGCGCAACCCGTGAGTGCTGACGGTTTGATCGCAATGCGAGTGCGCAGTGTCGCCCCTCTGCCCGGAATGCGGTCAACGTAGCCAACGACCCGCCCTGACGAGTGCTGGCGTACCGTGACGCCCACACGTCCGGCGCCGACGGGCACTCCCGAGACGGTCACAGATATGGTGGCGGCATTTGCCTGGCAGGTCGGCTGCCCCACCTGCACACGCAACGGCGCGGCGACCGCACCAGACACCAGCGACATCAGGCAGAGGCCAACCAGCGTTGGCACGCGAATGCTCATGCCTCCATGCTCCGACGCCCAGGAAGGGGAAGCAACGCCCGCTCACGCTTTTCATACGCAATCGCAACATTTCGCGATGCGTATTGCTCGGGCCAGCGGCCGGTAGCCTGCGGCGGATGGAATCTGCCGTTCTCTTCGATGCCACCCCGCTTGGGCGCGACCATGCCGCGCGTGGAATTGGCGCGGCCGTGCGGGGAATGGCCGAGGGGCTCGCCGGGCAGCCGCCGGCCGACCGCCCGGCGTTTCTTGTGAGTGGCGACGGCGAGCATGCCCCCCTCGTGCCCGAGCGCATCACCGTGAGGTGGCCCGACTGGCGCGTACGACGCGTGCCCGACCCCCGCCCGGCCGCCACCATTGCCCGCAAGATCCGCAAGATCGGCCCGCGACTTTTTCACTCCACCCAGCCCGACCTCATGCCGTCGGGTGTGCGCAGCGTGGTGACCCTGTACGACCTCATCCCCGCCGCGTACCCCAAACTGTTTCTTCGCGGGGCGACCCACGCGGCCGAAACCGCTGCCTACCGGCGATGGATGGCGCGCCTGCCCGACGCTGAGCTGCTGCTGTGTATCTCGCAGGAGACCGCCGACGATGCGGTGCGTCTGGCCGGGGCGGACCCGGCACGCGTGCGCGTTGTTCCCCTGGCCTGCCCACCACTTGTAACCCCCATGGGTGAGGTGCCGGACGCGCCGTACATCCTCATGAGCGGTGGCCTGGAGCCGCACAAGAACCCGTGGCCGGTCATCAGCGCGCTGGCCCTGCTGCCTGAGCCGCTTCGCCTTGTGATGACCGGGCCATGGGGTGGGCACCGGCTGCGCATCGTGCGCGAGTTCGCACACCGCGCCGGTGTGCTGCAACGCGTGGACCTACTGGGCCTGGTGTCGGCCAACGAGCTGGCGGCACTGCGCGAGAGCGCCCAGGCCGTGGTGGTACCGAGCCTGAAGGAGGGGTTTGGCCTGCCGGTGCTCGAGGCCATGACCGCTGGCGTGCCGGTGATCGCCAGCGATACCCCCGCCCTTCGCGAGGTAGGTGGCGACGCCGCGCGCTATGAGAGCCCGTTCGACCCCGAAGGGTGGGCCGACGCCATGGCCGAGGCGTGGCAGGAGCCCGCGCTACGCCACTCGGCGGCCATCGGCGGCCCCTCGCGTGCACAGACGTTCTCGTGGGATCGCACCGCCACGCAGATCGTGGCTGCCTACAACGAAGTGCTGAGCTCATGAGCCCGAGGCCAGTGGTGCTGGTAGATGCCCGGCTTGCCCGGCGTCGGCGCACGGGCATCGCGCGTGTCATCAGCGAGACCCGCACCGCACTCCTGGTGGACCCGCCCGACGACATGGAGGTGGTGTTCGTAAACGGGCCCCCGGGGCTGCCGCGAAAGAATGCCCTCACCTCCGTGGGAAACCTCATCATCGACATGCTGTGGCTCACGGTGGGGCTACCCGCGGTGGCGCGACGCAAGAATGCCGCGCTCGTCCACGCACCCATGAACTGGGGCCCCTTGCGGGGCAGCACGCCGATGACGGTGATGATTCAGGACCTGGCCTTTGAGCGCATGCCCCAGCAGTACCCGGCGGGGTTTCGCCGCTGGGCATCATTTGTGGGCAGGCGCACGGCGAAGCGCGCGCGCCTGATGATGACCACCACCGAGGCCGGCGCACGCGACGTGGAGCAGATCTACCGCGTGCCCCGAAGCCGCATCCGCGTGGTGAACCTGGGCACCGACCCCGACCATCAGCCCGAGCGCGAGCGTGCGCCATTCATCCTGGCCGTAGGCGAGTTTGAGCCCCGCAAGCGCATGCTTGACCTGATGAGGGCTCACGAGCAGTACTTCGCGAGCGCCCCGGGCTACCCGCCGCTGTGCCGGCTGGTCATCGCGGGGGCGGGCGGCAGCCAGCACGCGGAAGCCCTTCGCCTGCAGGGGCCGGGCTGCGACCTACTGGGATTCGTGTCCGACGAGGATCTGTCCGAGTTGTACCGCCGCGCCACCCTGTTCGTGAGCCTGTCGGCCTACGAGGGCTTCGGCCTGCCGATCTCCGAGGCCATGGCCCGGGGATGCCCGGTGATGGTGGCTGACAACTCGAGCCAGGCAGAGGTGGGCGGCGCCACTGCCATCCTGGTGCGCGACGACTCCGTGGAGGGCATGGCCGAGCAGCTGATCGAGGCGCTCGCCGACCGCCAGGCGCTATTGGAGCGCGGCCGGGAGTCGCGTGAGCGCGCGGGAGAGCTGAGCTGGGCCGCCACCGCCCGGGGTACGACTGACGCATGGCGCGAGGCGCTGGGCCTGCACCGATGAGAGTTGCCGTTGATGCCCACGCCGTGGCCCAGCCAAGCGCGGGCGACGCCGGCAACGCGCGGTGGATTGAGAACCTCATCCACGCACTCACCACCACGGCTGATGCCGGCGACGAGGTGTGCGCCATGGTGGCGCACGCGGCGGCCGAGCAGCGCATTGACGCGGGCGTACCGCTGCTGCAGGTGGGTGAGGCCAACATGCGCAGGCTCACGTCCGGTGCGCCGCGCGCGATGGAGCGCGCCCGTGCCGACGTGGGGGTGTTCAACTACGTGGTGCCGTTCCGGGGCCGTACCCCGAGTGCGGTGGTGGTGCACGATGCGGCGTTCATCACCAACCCCGAGTGGTTCAGCAGGCGCGACAACCTGGTGCTCGGCAAGTTGGTGCCGGCAGCCGTGCGTCGGGCGAAAATCGTCATCGCCGTGTCGAACACAGAAGGCGCGCAGATCGCCGATGCCCTCGACATCGACCCGGCTCGCATCCACGTGGTGCGCACCTACCCCGCCCCGGTGTTCACCCCCGACCCATCCGGCACCGCAGCCGCCCGCGTGTATGAACGCTGGGGGCTCACCCGCTACGTACTGGCTGTGGGCGACATCCACCCGCGCAAGAACATCGGCGCACTGGCCCAGGCCCTGCAGCAACTGGGCGACCCCGGACTGGAACTGGCACTGGTGGGGCGCCCCGCCCTCGGCGGCGAGCAGATCGTTGCCGGGGCCAACGCCCGTTGGCTTGGCCGCGTGAGCGACGACCAACTTGCCGACCTGTACCGGGCGGCCACGGTGGTGGCGGTGCCATCGCTCTACGAGGGATTCGGCCTGCCCATTCTCGAGGCCATGGCCTGCGGGGCGCCCACCGTGGCGAGCAGCCGCGGGGCCATGCCCGAGGTCGCCGGTGAGGGCGCCATCGTTGCCGACCCCACCCCAAGCGCGCTGGCCGACGCCATTCGCGAGGCGCTCGATCCAGTGGTGGCCGACCGCCTGCGTGCGGCGGGGCCGGTGCAGGCGGCCACATTCACCCCAAGCGCCATGGGCAGGGCCGGATGGGATGCGCTGCGAATAGTCACATCGTGAAGATCGCACTCATCGGCACCCGGGGTATCCCCGCGGCTTACTCCGGCTTTGAGACCGCCGTGCAGCACCTTGCCGAGCAGTTCACCGAGCGCGGTCACGAGGTGGTGGTGTACTGCCGCCCCCATATGACCGAGAAGCGGGATGCGCACGCGGGCGCACGACTGGTGCACTTGCCGACGATCAAGAACAAGTACCTCGACACCATCGTGCACACCGCCCTCGGCACCGGGCACATGGTCACCAAGGACCGGCCTGACGTGGCCATTTACTTCATCGCCGGCAACGCCCCCGTGGTGCCATTTGCCCGCATGGCCGGGGTGCCGAGCATCCTGCAGATTGACGGCATGGATTCGGAACGCGCCAAGTGGCCCAAGGCCGCGCGCGGGATGATCCGCCAGGCGGAGCACATGTCGGCTGCTGCGGCCACCATCGCGGTGACCGATTCAGAGAGCGTGGCCGATCTGTACGAGCAGCGGTTCGGCAGGCGCATCCTCAGCATCCCTTACGGTGCCGACCTGCCCGACCCCGGCACCATCGCCGAGTGCGAGTGCTTGGGAGTGCAGCCCGGCCGCTTCATTCTCTTCGTCGGCCGTCTGGTTCCCGAGAACAACGCGCACCTACTCATTGAGGCCCATCGCCTGCTTGCCCCCGACTGGCCGCTGGTGATCGTGGGCGATGCCCCGTATGCCGACGAGTACATCGCCAAGTTGAAGGCCAATGCGTCACCGGCGGTCGTCTTCCCCGGCTATGTGTTTGGTGATGGCTACGCCGAACTGGTGCACCGCTGTGGCCTGATGTGTGCGCCCACCGAGGTGGGCGGCACACACCCGGTGATAATCGAGGCAATGGCCGCAGGGGCGCCGCTGATCGTGAGCGACCACGCACCCAACATCGAAGTTGTGGAGGACACCGCGGCGACATTCGCGCTCGCCGGGGGGGCCGAGGCGCTTGCCGTGACCATGGGTGAGTTGCTCGACGACCCCGCGAAGCGCGAGGCACTCGGGGCAAAGGCAGCGGAGCGGGCCCGGGAGCGGTTCAGCTGGAGCCGATGTGCAGACCGATACCTGGTGATCGCTGAGACCCTCCTGAAGTCATGAATCTCGCCATCCGGCATCGCCTTTCCGCCTTCTCCGATGCGATCGGGCAGGTGGGTGACCGCACCGCATTCATCGCCGGGGAGCTGCGGTGCGTCCCGCTGCGCCCGTTCGTGGCCCGGGCCGCCCGCACGCGCAACTCCAACGCGGCGGCCGAGTGGCAGCGTCTGGGCAGCCGCATGGGATACTTGCGCCAGCACCGCCTTGCGGGTGGCGGATACGTGTGGGTACGCCACGGCACCGCCGACATCTTCACGGTGGCCGAGGTACTGGCGCGCGACGAGTACGCGATACCGGCAGAGGCCCGTGAGCACCTGCCGGCGCGACCCCGGGTGGTTGATCTGGGATCGAACATCGGCATCTTCGGTATACGGGCGATTCGCGATCTGAACCCATTGGTCATTACCTCTGTTGAGGCCGACCCGTACAACGCCGCGGTGCTCAGGAGGAATGCCGCCAACGTGCCCATGGGCACTGACTGGCGAGTTATCGAGGCCTTCGCGGCACCCGCCGGGGAGAGCAGTATGGAGTTTGCGGCCGGGCAGTTCGCCGAGTCACGGTCAGCGGATGGGGGCAGCCACTCGGTTCCCACGGTGGACGCCTTCGTGCTCATGGCCGACGCCGACCTGGTGAAGACCGACATCGAGGGCGCTGAGTGGCCCATCCTCGAGGACCCTCGGATGGCCACATGCGCCGTGAAGGTGGTCGCGCTCGAATACCACCGGCGGGGCTGTGAGGTAGGAGAGGATCCGTCCACCCGTTGCCGCCACCTGCTGGCCCGCGCCGGGTTCGAATGCCGCGATTCCGGGGGGCCCGGAGACGACTTCGGCACGCTCTGGGCGTGGCGGCCCTCCTAGCGAGCCGGATCCTCCGGGCCGATCTCCTCGGCCACCACGTAGTTGGGCCTGGCGCGCACTTCGTCGTAGATTTTTCCGACGTACTCGCCGAGGATTCCCAGAAACGTGAAGATGAACGCCGCGAGGAAGAACATCACGGTCATCACCGATGTCCAGCCCTGGGCGGTGCCGGTTCCGAAGATCGCCCCGATGATCACCCAGACGAGGCCGGCCACCGCAAGGATGGTCATGAAAAAGCCCATGAAGGTCATGAGTCGCAGCGGCAGTTTGGAGAATGAGAAGATGGCGTTGGTGCCGCCGAGCGTGCGCTTGACCAGTGAGTACTTGGTCTCCCCTGCTGCACGTTCCCGACGCTCGGCCTCCACGGGCACCTGCCGGAATCCGGCGAACGCGCGAAGCCCCGGGAAGTACCGGCCCGTCTCGGGCAGATCGTTGATCACGTCAACCACCTGACGATCCATCAACGAGAATGGGCCGGCATCGCGCGGCAGGTCGATGCTCATTACCCGTGACGCCAGGCTGTAGAAGCCGCTGAACGCGGCGCGCAGAAGGCGCCCCTCCTTGCGCCCCTTGCGCACGGCATAGACCACATCCGCGCCCTCATGCCATGTCCCGATAAGCCGGGGGATGATCTCGGGGCCATCCTGCAGGTCGGCATCCATCACGATTACGGCGTCGCCACGGGCCGCGCGCAGCCCCGCCTCGATCGCCGCCTCATGGCCAAAATTGCGGGAGAGGATAACCGCACGTACTCGTGGGTCGCGCGCTGCCAGTTGGCGCATGATCGACGCGGTCTGATCGCGTGAGCCATCATCGACGAACACGAACTCGAAGTCGTCGGACAGTCCGTCAATCTCCTCGGAGACCTCGCGATGAAAGGCCTCGAGAACCTCTTCCTCGTTATACGCCGGGACAACCAGCGAGATCAGCGGCATTCGTCACCTCGTCGAAGTCGGGCCAGCGTAGTGGACCACCGCGGCGCCCCGTACCATCCTGTAGTGCCGAGCGCTCAGCCCTCACACCGCGACAACGACATCCGTAACTCGCTGATCGTCGGTGCATCCATCGCCGGATTCAGCCTCGGGGCGTTCGCGTTCTATCTCGTCGCCGGGCGTGCGCTCGGCCCTGAGGCCTACGGACTCGTCGCGGCGCTCCAGAGCGTGCTCGTTGTCGTGGGAATGCTCGTTATCGCGCCGCAATGGTCTATCGCCCGGGTGGTGGCTGGCAGCGAGGGCGCCGGGCGCATCGACGCACTCGCCGCCTATCGGCGCGGGCTCATTCTCAGCACGTCGATCGCCATCGGTGTCGGTGCGCTCACCACCATCGTCACGGTCATCCTCAACGAGGTGCGCGGCGGGATTCCCGTTGCCCCGCTCATCATCACCTACGCATCGATCGTGGCGCTTGTCCCGTTGGTGATCGCGTGCGGCGCACTGCAGGGCCAGCGCCGCTATGCGGGACTCGCATGGAGTTACGCATCGAGCGGCATCCTGCGGGCGCCACTCCTCGCCGTATTTCTCCTCATCCCATTTCTTAGTGACGTTGACGGAGCAGTGCTTGCCGTGGGAGCGGCAATCGCGCTGGGCGCAGCGTGGGCTGTGTGGCTCACCCGCAGCGATCTGCGCATCGCCAAGCGCCCGAGCGCTGCGACGTGGCGCAACTTCGTGAGCGCACTGCCTGCCGTGATGGTGGGACTCACGGGAATCGCGGTGCTCACCAACGTTGACGTGATCGCTGCGAAGTTGTCATTCGGTGGCGAGCAGGCGGGGCTGTTCGGCGCAGCGAGCGTGGTGGCCAAGGCACTACTGGTGGTGCCTCAGGCACTTGTGATGGTGCTGCTGCCTCGGGTCGCAGAACGCGAGTCCCGCCAGCAGCGCACGGGGTCGCTTCTGGCGGCGGGCATCTTGGTAATGGCGCTGACGGGTGCGATCGCGATGGTGCTCGCCGTGCCTCTCGCCGAACCGATCATGACCATCGCGTTCGGGTCTGAGTACGCCTCGGCATCAAGCCTGCTCGTACCATTCTTCGGTGCCACAACGCTGCTCGGTGCCCTGCTCATCCTCGTCAACCATCATGTGGCGCGCAGCGACCATCGATTCGTATGGGCAGTGGGCGGGCTGGCAGTGCTGCAGATCGTCCTGCTGGCGATGTTCTCAACTTCCGGCGAGGCCATCATCGCGGTTGATGCCGTGGTCGCGGGCATCGGCCTCGTGGTGCACGAGATGATCTACTTCAACACTGACGAAAGCATGCTGCGAGGGGCCGGAGCACAATTCGCGACGGTGCTGCGACGCATCACCCACCGCGAACAAGGAGCGGAGTGAAGAGCCTCCCCACCAGCATTCCGGGCCTTATTGCGCTTGAACCCACCGGGCACGGCGACAGCCGTGGGTGGTTCCAGGAGACCTACCGGCAGAACGTATTGGCCGATCTGGGCGTGGTGGACAACTTCGTTCAGGACAACCACAGCCGGTCGGCCAAGGGTGTTCTTCGCGGCCTGCACTTTCAGGTTGGTGATCACCCACAGGCCAAGCTGATTCGCTGTGCACGCGGTGCCATCGTTGACGTCGCGGTTGATCTGCGTCGCGGTTCGCCCACGTACGGCAATTGGGAGGCATGGCAGCTGGACGACGAGCGCGGTCTTCAGATGTATATCCCGGTCGGCTTCGCACACGGCTTCGTAGTTCTCTCCGACGTCGCTGACGTGGTGTACCGCTGCTCTGACTACTACGACCCGGCAGGTGACAGCGGCATCAGGTTTGACGATCCGGACGTGGGCGTGGAGTGGCCCGGTGCGCCCCACTCAGTGAGCGACCGCGACGCCACTGCACCGCTCTTGGCAGACATCGCCGAACAGCTGCCCTTCACCTGGAGCGCATGAGCCAGCCCGAGCTCTCGGTCATCATCGTCTCGTACCGCTGTGGGGCGCTGCTCGATGAATGCCTCACCAGCCTCGATGCCAACCGCTCGACCGTGGACATGGACGTCGAGGTGGTGGACAACGCCTCGGGTGACGACACCCTGGAGGTGTCGCGCCGTCACACCGGGGTGACCACCACCGCGCTCGACCAGAACCTGGGCTTCGCCCGCGCCAACAACATGGCCATGGACCGCGCCCGCGGCAGAGCCGTACTCGTGCTGAACCCAGACACCATCGTGCCGACCGGCGCACTTCGCGCCTGCCTCGACGAACTGTGGCGTGACCGGTCGGTGGGCCTGCTCACCCCACGCCTCGTTGACCTGGAGGGCCGCCTCGACCGCCGGTGTCACCGCGGCTTTCCCACCCTGTGGTCGTCGTTCTGTTACTTCACCACCCTCGACCGGGTGTTCACTGGACCCCGTTCACAGCGGTACACAATGGGACATCTCCCCGAGACCGAGGCGGCCGACGTGGAGGCGGTATCGGGCGCATTCATGCTGATGCCAGCAGACGTCATGCGCCGGGTGGGTGGCTTCGACGAACAGTTCTTTATGTACGCCGAGGACATCGACCTGTCGCTGCGGTTTGTGGAGGGTGGCTATCGCGTGCGCTACTGGCCCGAGGTTGACGTGGTGCACGTGGGTGCCGGGTCAAACGTGTCGGGCCAGCGCTCACCAGATGCGAACGCCGCCTACTTCCGCACCATGGCGCCATTTGTGCGAAAGCACCGCACTGGCCTGCATGGAGTGATTCTGGGCGCCACGGTGTGGGCCATGGGTGAGTTGATGCTGGCGGCCAGCGAGGCCAGCCGGCGCGTGAAGAGGTCGGCGTGAAGATCGCCCTGGTCTCATGCGTGTATCCGCCGTACAAGAGCGGCATTGGCAATGTGGCGGCGCGCCATGTGCGGCAACTCACCGACATGGGTCACCGGGTCACCGTGTACTGCCCGGTGCACGACGACGAGCCGGGTCGGGACATCGTTGACGGCATAGTGGTGGAGCGCCTACGTTCGCTGGTGCGTCACGGCAACTCGGCACTGGTGCCGCAACTGGGGCGGCACATGAAGGGCCACGACGCGGTGTACATCATGTGGCCATTCTTCGGCGGGGCGGAATCCGCCGCCATTGGCGCGCGCATGCACAAGATCCCCTACATCGTGTTCTTTCATATGGATGTGCTGTGGGATGGCTGGCGCGGAGCGCTTCTGGACGGCTACGAGCGCACCGCCGAGCCGTGGATCATGCGCCACGCCCATGCCGTGCTGGCCAGCTCAGCAGAACTCGCGCAGGCCTCCTCGCTTGGGCGTGTGAAGGGCATCCGCGTGCAGCCGTCGGCGTACTCGCTCGATCTCTCGCGCTTTCACCCCCCGGGGGCCGATGAGCCGCGCCCCGCGGTGCCGTCCATCGTCTTCGTGGGTGCCATGGATGCGGGCCATGCCTTCAAGGGTGTTCCACAGCTGATCGAGGCCTTTGCACGCGTGCGCACGGATATGCCCTGCACGCTTCAACTGGTGGGCGACGGCGACCTTCGCCCAGGCTTCGAAGCGCTGGCGCGTGCCAGCGGAGTGGCCGACGACATCAACTTCCTCGGGCGCGTTGACGACGACGAGCTGGCGCGCACCTACCGCATGGGAAGTGTGGTGGTGCTGCCCTCCACCACCCGGGAGGAGGCTTTTGGCGTGGTGCTGGCCGAGGGCATGGCGTCGGGCTGTCCGGGCATCGCGAGCGACTTCCCCGGCGTCGATGCGGTGGTGAAGAGCGGCGACGGAATCCTGGTGCCGCCCGGAGATGTACCGGCGCTGGCTGATGCCATCTCCTTGGTCATCGGCGATCCGGAGCGGCAGGCACAGATGTCGAAGGCGGCGCTTGCCGGTGTGGTCCGTTACTCCCGGGAGGCCGAGCGGGAGCGGCTCGCGGCCGCCTTCGCAGGAATCCCGGCGGGGTCGCACCGCTGATGGCCCACGCCATGCCCCCGCCTCCCCCCGCCGCACACCGTGGGCGACGCATCAGCATCGAGGTGCTGGTGGTGCTGGCCGTGGCCGGCCTCATCGCCGTCATTCTTACGTGGCCGCTCGCGGCCAACTTCGACACGATCATCGCGGGTGGTGGCAGCGCGGGCGACAACACCGGCTACATCTGGGATCTGTGGAGCAACTCGCACTACGGGATAGACCTGTGGGGTGCTGGGCTGCAGGATCACGTGGGGCTCCCGTTCGGTCGCACCGTCATCGGCGGCGGCAGCCTGCTGCTCTTCTTTTACAACGTGCCGGGGGCCATCCTCGGCACATTCCTCCCCACCATCGCCGCCTACAACGTGATGGTGCTGGCGGGCATGGCGCTCACTGGGGCCAGCATGTACTTGCTGGTGAGGTGGCTGGGGCTGGGTATTGGGCCCGCAGCATGGGCGGGGATGGCGTTCGAGATCTTCCCGTACGAGGCCCTGCGCATCGCTGCGCATCCGCCGCTCGCATGGCTCATGTTTGCCCCATTACTCCTGATGGCGTGCACCTGGTGGTTGCAGAAGCCCTCATGGCGGCGCGCCGTCGTCATGGCGGCGGCCACGCTCTTCGCGTGGTTCAGCGATCCGTACTTCGGCGCCATGGCCCTGGTAGCCGTTGGTGTCACGCTGCTGGTGGCCGTCCCGCTCTTCGCACACTGCTTCGGTGGCAGGGCCGTTCTCGCCCGCGTGGGGGAGGCCATCGGCGCGCTGGTTGTGATCGTAATCGTGCCGCTGGGGATCATCATCGCGTCCACACGGGGGGTCGCAGACCAGATCGTCACGCGACAACGCGTGGAGCTCGAGCTGTACGGCGCGCATATCGGTGACTACCTCAAACCGGCGTCCGGTCAGTACCTGTGGACAGGGATATTCGGCACAGATGCCGCCCAGTGGCCCCTGTCGAGCCCGGGCGGCGAACGCATGGCATTTCTGGGATGGACCGTCATGGCACTCGCGATCATCGGCCTGGCCCTTGGCTGGCGCCATCGGGGCAACATTGGGCTGCGCCTGCGCGCGGCCCTGTTCCTCACCATTCCCATCGCCATCGCGATGGCCATCTTCAGCCTGGCGAGCCCGTACTCGGTCTTTGGGCACAGGATCCCCATGGCATCGTCCTTCGTATTTGACTACCTGCCATTTCTTCGGGTGTACGCCCGCTTCTCGCTCTTCGTCATGGCGTGCGTGCTGGTCATGGGTGCGGTGGGCCTGGCCCTGCTCATCCGGGGGCGCAGCGTCACCTGGCGCACCAGCATCATGGGGATCGCCATCATCCTCACCGCAATGGAGTTGCCCATCTCGGTGCCCATCGGAACGGGTGTGCCGATCCTGCTGAACGGGACAGCACCGGAGAACGTGCCAACCTGGCGCTGGCTGGCGAACCACGACCCCGGTGCGGTGGTATTCGAGACCCCGGCCTTTCCCAACGAGACCATCGACCGCGAGTTCCTCTACGGCCAGTTGGTGCATGGACACCCGCTGGCCAATGGAGGGCTCAACGAGCCGGGAGCCGTCAGCGACTTCGGACGTGAATACGGCAACCCACTCTTCCCGGCGTCACCTGCCGCGTACGCGACAGCGGGAATCGGGTATGTGGTGATCAACCCGTGGGCATGGCAGCAGGCGGGACTCACGGCGCCAGATGTGACGACGCCGCCGGCCGGATATTCGGTGGCCGCCGCCTTCCCCGACGGCAGCGGTATCTGGCGGGTTACGGCTGCCCCCGAAGTGGCATTCGCTTTCCCCGCCGCCGGATGGACCAACCCCCAGACCATCCGGGGAGTGCGCTGGCGATACATGGGCGGCACCGCCACCTACACCGCATGGGCGCCGCGCGCGGCCACGGTGACCATCCGGTTTCGGGCAGCGGGCTTTGTCGCCGGCCGCACGTACAAACTCACAGTGACCGCACCCGATGGCACCACGTCATCCTTCCCGGTCGTGGGGCGTTCCTCAATCAGGCTTCGTACCGCGCTCCCCCAGGGTGCGAGCACATTCCGTCTGGTTGCATCGGGCACCAATGCCATGACACTCAGTACCGCTGACACGACGCCGGTGGCCGTGCGGGTGTCACAGTGGATTATCTCGTGACGCGCGCAATCATCACCGGGCACCAGGGATTCGTGGGTTTGCCTGCGGGGTCGAAGTCCTTCATGCCGGGGGTGGAGTTCCGGTACACATCCACCATCATTTCCCACTTCCCTGAAATGCCGGTCACTCGTGGGGGCCAGCACCGATGAACGATGCGCCGGTGACCACAGGGCCTGCGTGGGTGTGTATCCCGACGTACAACGAGCGCGAGAATGTCCACGGGCTCGTCGCCGCCGTTCGGTCCTCCCTCGACTCTGCTGGCCTTGATGGGCATGTACTGGTGATTGACGATGGCTCCCCCGACGGGACCGGGGCGATCGCCGACCTCATGGCCGAATCAGATGCCCGCGTGCACGTGCTTCACCGCGCAGAGAAGTGCGGCATCGGCCCGGCCTACATCGACGGGTTCCGATACGCATTGGCGCAGGGCGCCGAGATCATCCTTGAGATGGACTGCGACTTCTCCCACGATCCCGCCAGCGTTCCGCGCCTCATCGAGGCGGCGCGCGGTGCCGATCTGGTGATCGGATCGCGCTACACCCCGGGCGGGGGCGTGACCGATTGGGGGCTGGTCCGTCGGGGCATCAGTCGTGGCGGATGCCTGTATGCGCAGGCGATCCTCGGCACGTCGGTGCGAGATCTGACCGGCGGCTTCAAATGCTTTCGCCGACAGGTGCTTGAGGCGATTCCCCTCGACGAGGTATCGGGCCAGGGCTATGGATTTCAGGTCGAGATGACCTACCGCACACTGCTCGCCGGCTTCCGCGTTGTCGAGGTGCCCATCACCTTCACGGATCGCACCGTGGGCCAAAGCAAGATGAGCGGGGACATCGTGCTGGAGGCAGCCACTCTCGTTCCACGGCTTCGGCGGCGGCTCGGGTCGATCCCGCGGCGCTGAACCCCCAACCGGGGCCTCTCCTCCCGGTATGCTGGACGACGTGCCGAACGAGATAACCCCGCAGGACGACGCCGCAGGCGCGATCCGAGCCCAGATCCTCGACCTCGTGCGTGAGTACCACGCGGTCGCCTTCCCCGACGCGCCTTTCGTCGCCGGGTCGTCGCCCATCCCGGTATCGGGTCGGGTATTCGACGACGACGACATCGCCAAACTTGTCGATAGCTCCCTCGACTTCTGGCTCACAACTGGACGGTTCGCCGCCCAGTTCGAGCGCGAGTTCGCCAAGCGCATGGGGCTCCGCCACTGCCTGCTGGTCAACTCAGGATCATCCGCCAATCTGGTTGCGTTCTCAGCCCTCACCTCGCCCAAGCTCGGCGACCGCCAGATCCTTCCCGGCGACGAAGTCATCACTACCGCCACAGGATTCCCCACCACGGTGAACCCGGCCATTCAGTACGGCGCAGTTCCCGTGTTCCTGGATGTCGACGTGCCCACGTACAACGTCGATGTCTCGCTCCTCGAAGAGGCATTGTCGCCCAAGACCAAGGCCGTGATGGTGGCCCACACCTTGGGCAACCCCTTCGACCTGGCGACGATCACGGACTTCTGCAGGCGCAACGGGCTGTGGCTCATCGAGGATTGCTGCGACGCCGTGGGCGCCAGATACGACGGCAAGCCTGTCGGTACCTTCGGCGACCTCGCCACCGTCAGCTTCTATCCG
>SYFI01000106.1 GCA_005800465.1 Actinomycetota bacterium
ATGCGGCCCTTGGGCAACCCGCCGATGCCGAGGGCGACATCAAGCGCCAACGCCCCGGTGGGGATGTAATCGATGTTCGCCAGGGGCATATCTCCCATCCGCATGATCGCGCCCTTGCCGAATTGCTTCTCGATCTGCGCGACTGCCGAGTTAAGTGCCTCTGACTTCTCCACCGTGTCCCCCTGTTGGCGTTGCCGGGCGAAATATAGTGCGATCCCCGGCGTATGTCGAACACATGTTCGCACCCGGGCCGGACGCTCCTGCTCCGGCACCGGACACGAACGTCTCTGTGCCCCACGCTATGGGCGACCACGCAACCGCAACACGCAGGCACTGCACCGATGCGCACGCGTGCGGGTGACAATCAGCCGGTGATGACCTCGCGCAAGAGATGCAGAGCAAGTGTGGCGGCGCGCTGTCGCACCCGCTCGCGGTCTCCGTGCAGGCGCAGTTCACGGGTCTCAGTGCCCGATGGCCCGGCGATGCCCACGTACACCAGGCCCACCGGCTTCTGCGGCGTGCCACCACCCGGACCAGCAATGCCCGTCACCGAGAGCCCCCATGTGGCTCCCAGCCGACCGCGCACGCCCTCGGCCATGGCGGCCGCGCACTCGGCCGACACGGCCCCATGGGCGGTGAGTATCTCCATCGGCACCCCGAGCGCGCGCTGCTTCACGGCATTGTCGTACGACACAACCCCTCCGCTGTACCAGGCGCTGGCACCCGACACCGACGTAATGCGGGCGCCGATGATTCCGCCGGTGCACGACTCAGCCGTTACGAGGGTTTCCACGCGGGCCGACAGGGCGCGGCCCAGCACCTCCTCCACGCCGGATCCGTCGCGCGAGAAGATCGCGCCCGGAAAGCGCTCGTCAAGATGCGCCTCCAGGCCCCGTGCGCCCGCGTTGTCGGGCCGGATCACCACCTCAAGTTCCCCGGGTTTGGCGCACACGCCCACCTCAAGCGAATCGTCATGCCACTGTGGGTCATCCAGCGCCTCAATGAACTCCGACTCCACGACGCCCGCCAGCCGCAGGGTGATGGGTGCGGCGCCACCCCCGCTCCCCAGCAGGGCCTTGACGGGACCGGTCTCTACAGCGCTGTGCCACGAGGCCATGCACTCCCACGGCGGCCCGGGAAGCACCACCACCACACCGCCGGGATCTTCGAGTACCGCACCGGGCGCGGTGCCGGGCGGCGGAAGCGAGATGGCCCCGGCGGGAATGAGTGCCTGCTTGCGGGCGGCGACATCCCGTGTCACATCGCTCGCGCGCACGCTCACGCCCGACATTGCGTCCCGGACAAGCGCCAGTGCCCCGGGGTCCTCCCGAAGCGGCACGCTGCATGCGTCTGCCACAGCTTCCATGGTGCGATCGTCGTGGGTGGGACCGAGCCCACCCGTCACCACCACCAGTTGCACACCGGCCGACAGGGCATCGCGTACAGCACCGGTGATCGACGCGATCGCGTCATCCACCACCACGGTGCCCGCAACACGCACCCCGCGCCCAGTGAGATCGGCAGCGATCGCCGCGCCGTTCTCGTCACGCACTCTGCCCTCCAGCACTTCGGTGCCGGTCACCACGATGCGCGCGCGCAGGGCTCAGCCCCCCGGCTGCCGCACGGCGCCGTCGCGCGAGATAAGAAATTCCCCGGTGCCCCCATTGATCGCGAGGGGCGAACCATCGAGGGCCACCCGAAGCATCGCAGGGCTGCCAATGCGCACCCACGCGGTATCGGGGATGGTGAAGGTGCGGGTGGCCCCCGGCACGAGCACTCCGCTGTACAGCGTGGGGCCGGTTGCCGATCCGGTCCGCACCTCGAGGTAACTCCCACGGCCCGAGACACCGGTAAACGTCAGGTCCACCTGCCGATTGGGCGCGGTGCCCGTGGTGAGCGCCTCCGACACGATTCCGGTCAGAGCAGCAGACGGTGTGCTCACCGGGCTGCCGCCGATGCCGAGCCAGGTGAGCATCGCAACACCGGCCACGCCCCCGATGGCAAGCCACAACAGTTGAGCCTCGCGCCTGCGCGGTCCACGCTCCGCCCGTTCGCGCGCGCGACGTGCGCTCTCGGGCGACAGCCAATCGGCCAGATCGCCATAGCGCGACTCGTACTCATCAAGAACAAGCGCGGGATCGAGCCCAAGGTACGACGCGTATGCCCGCAGGAACCCGCGCGCATACGACGGGTCGGGCAGAACGTCGAATTCCTCATCCTCCATTGCCCGCAGGTACCGCGACCTGATCCTCGTGCCGGTTTCGGCGGTGGGATAGTCGATGCCCTGACGGACGCGGGCCTCTCGGAGGCTTGAGCCGATTTCGTACATGTGTGGGTCCCGGAATCACCGGGGGGCCGACGCTAGCACTGGGCCGGACCGGGGAGGTCCTGAAAACCCCCGGCCGGCGCCACGACCGTTACGGGTTGTCGTCTCCTGAAACGTCAGCGCCAACGACGGCAATGCCGAGTACCCGTGGAATGTCGTGCTCGGTGATCAGCACCGTGCGGGGCTTCGACCCCTCGTGCCCCGAGATCACGCCCAGACGCTCAAGCACATCGACAAGCCGACCGGCACGGGCGTAGCCCACGCCGAGGCGCCGCTGCAGCAGCGACACCGATGCGGTGCCCTGCTGCACCACGGTCTCGATGGCGCGCTGCACCAGCTCGTCTGAGCCCGCATCGACCACCTCCTCCACCACCTCGGGGCACTCGAGCAGTTCCTCGCGCATCTCGGGCCGGCCCTGCCGACGCCAGTGATCGGTGATGGCGAGAATCTCGTCCTCGCCCACGTACGCGCCCTGAAGGCGCTGCAGGCGTGAGGTGCCAACCGGGCGGAACAACATGTCGCCATTGCCGAGCAGCGACTCGGCGCCGCCGGAGTCGAGCACCACGCGGGAGTCCACCTGCGACGACACGGCGAATGCGATCCGCGATGGCACGTTGGCCTTGATCATGCC
>SYFI01000107.1 GCA_005800465.1 Actinomycetota bacterium
CGCGGCGCTGGACCGGGCCGGGGGGTGATCTATGGTGGGTCCCATGATGAACCAGCGCAAGCGGATCGTGATGATCGCCCACGACAACCGGAAGCTCGACATGCTCGAGTGGGCACGCGACCACTACGAGGTGCTGCGCCACCACGAGCTGCACGCCACGGGGACGACCGGCGGGATCATCGCCGAGGACCTGGGGCTTGACGTCCACAGGTTCCTCTCCGGGCCGCTCGGAGGTGACCAGCAGGTGGGCGCGGCTCTCGCGGAGGGCCGCCTCGACGTGGTGATCTTCTTCTGGGACCCGCTCGAGCCGCAGCCGCACGACGTCGGTGTGAAGGCGCTGCTGCGCATCGCGGTGGTGCACAACTGCCCGATCGCCTGCAATCGCGCCACGGCGGACTTCCTCCTGGCGAGCCCGCTCATCAACGAGGACTACCGGCCCGCGGCGTCGCCGGGCGACCTCGCGCCGGAGGAGAGGCACATCTCGGACATCGGGGTGGCCGCGCGCTGATGCCGCATGCGCCGCAGGCGCCGCCGCCCTGCTCGGCGCCTCGGCCACCGCCCTGGGCGGTGCCTTCCCGGTGAACCCGGGCCCGGTCGTGCAGGGCAAGCCCATCGTCGGTACCGGCCAGCCCTTCCGCCGATCGTCGGCACCACCTGGAGCCTGGGCGCGTCGGTGTTCCCGCAAGTGTCGTGGTACTACGAGTCGGACGCCCTGCCGCGCGATCAGGCGCAGGTGGCCGCGGCGGCCAGGTCGTGGGTGAACCGTCGCATCCGCACGGGCTGCGAGGGCACCGGTCGCGCCGCGGTGCGGAAGTGCCGGGTGGCCGTGGTGTTCGACATCGACGACACGCTCCTGAGCTCGTGGCCCTACGAGAGGGCGCAGGACCCGCCGCTGTCATTCCACCCGGACACCTGGTCGGCGTTCGTCGCCTCGTGCGGCTACGAGCCCATCGCGCCCACCATCGACCTGCTCAACGACCTGCGGCGGCGCGGCGTGAGGCCCCGTCACCAGCGGCCCCCTATCCCCCACGCCGGAATGGTGCCCGGAGGTGTGTGGGTGCGGTTGGATCATGGGGCTCCCCTTCTGTGCCTTCTGTGCCTTCTGTGCCTTCTGTGCCCCGGCGTGAGGCATGCACACGACGGCCGGGCCCGCAAACGACGAAAGTGTGGTGGCGAGGCACCACCGAGGCACCACGTAACACGAACTAGGTGCACTCATGGCACTACCTGCGTGGCTTTCTGGTGGGGTTTTGGCTTACCGGTGACCATCCGAAATAGGATCCCGGTATCCTCCATCGAACGCAGGAATGACCGTCGTGGCGATGTACTTGTTAGTGACGATTGGCCTCTACGCGGGGGACAGCCCAACATGGTGAGTCCGGCCCTATCGGATAATATTCTGCATGAGCGATACACGCTCGCTGCCCGGAGGAGCGTCGTTGGCAACCATCACTGGGGACCGCCCTGACACGGGCGTAAGTGTACCTCGCCTGCTGAAGGGCGGCAGTTCATTTCACCGTGAGTTGCGTACCGCGGTGAATGAGTCACTTGATTCCCGCGTGCGCCGTAACGGGCGTATCCGGTTTTTTTCCAAGGCCGCATTCATGTTCCTCTGGTGCGTTGCGTCCTATGTGTACCTGGTGTTCTTCTCGCCGAACTGGATGACAATGATCGTGGGCTGCGTCTCGCTCGCCTTCGCCATGGGCGGCATCGCTTTCAGCATTCAGCACGACGCCAACCACGGTGCCATCGGCAGGCGCTGGCGGTTTCTCGGGTTCTCGATGGACTCCATGCTGGGCGGTTCGTCATATCTGTGGCGCGAGAAGCACAATCACGCGCACCACACGTACACCAACATTGTTGACAAGGATGGCGATATCGACCAGCTCCCGCTGGCCAGGTTCGCACCCGACCAGAAGTGGCGTCCGTGGCACAAGTACCAGCACGTTTACATGTTCTGCCTCTATGGCTTCTACGCGCCGAAGCAGATCATTACGGGTGACGCACTCACGCTGTATCTCGCCCACAGGGCCCATGTTCCAATCGCCCGTCCGCGCGGGCGTGACCTGTTCACGCTTATCGCCGGCAAGGTGATCTTCATCTGCCTCGCGCTTGTGGTGCCGATCATGTTCCACCCCGTCTGGGTGGTTCTGCTGGCGGGCCTCGGCGCCCTGTGGATCCTCGGCATCATCCTCGCTGTGGTGTTCCAGTTGGCACACTGCGTGGAGGAGGCCGAGTTCACGTCACTTGAGAAGCTCACCAATGAGGTGGAGCAGGACGGGCCGCTCGACTGGGCCGAGCACCAGGTGGAGACCACCGTTGACTTTGCCCAGAACAGCCGGGTGCTCGCCTGGTACCTCGGCGGCCTGAACTTTCAGGTGGAACATCACTTGTTTCCCACCGTGTCGCATGTGCACTACCGGCGCATCTCGCCGATCGTTGAGGACATGTGCGCGCAGCATGGCCTGCCGTACAACAACAACGTCACGCTGATGGATGCCCTCCGCTCTCACTCCAGATGGCTCAAGCGCATGGGTGAGCGCCCGCCGGTGACCGCTTAGCACCACGCCGTTCGGGTGCGTCGTGCATGCTTCACGCCATGCCCGACGACCTGAGTGACACACACCGCGAGATCCGGGCTCTGGCCCGTGATTTCGCGGAGGGCGAGATCGTCCCCAACGCCTCGGCGTGGAACGACCAGCAGCATGTCCCGCTTGAGGTGATCAAGCAGATGGGGGCCCTCGGGCTGCTGGGCATCGTGGTACCCGAGGAGTACGGCGGGTCTGGGCTTGACGCCACGTCGCTCGCGCTCGTGATGGAGGAGATTGCCTGTGCCGATGCCGGCACCTCCGTGGCAATCGCTGTGCAGAACGGCCTGGTGGCATCGCCCATTGTGCGTGCGGGCACCGAGGATCAGAAGCACGAGTGGCTGCCCGGTATCGCCAGTGGCGAGATGATCGGCTGCTACGCACTCACCGAGCCGGGCGCCGGATCGGACACCGCAGTGCTCTCTACGAAGGCCACCGCATCGGCCGATGGCTGGAACCTGACCGGCACGAAGCAGTGGATCACGAATGGTGGCATCGCCGACGTGTTCGTCATCTTCGCCCGAACGGGTGGCGATGGTGCCCGTGGCATCAGCGCGCTGGTGTCGCCGAAGGCGAACGGGCTGCTGGTGGGCCGCGAGATCCCGAAGATGGGGCTGCATTCCTCGTCAACGGTTGAGCTCGCCTTCGATGGTCTGCACGTTTCACGTTCCGGCCTGCTTGGCGCCGAGGGCGAGGGCCTCAAACTGGCACTGGCCACCCTCGATGGCGGGCGTATCAGTGTGGCCGCCCAGGCCGTGGGCATCGCCCGGGCAGCACTGGAACTGGCCGTGAAATATGCGTCGGAGCGTCAGGCATTTGGTGGCTCCATCGCCCGGTTTCAGGGCGTGCAGTTTCCCATTGCCGACATTGCCGCGCAGGTTGATGCCGCGCGCCTTCTTACGCTGCATGCCGCGGGGCTGCGCGATGCCGGGCATCCGCACGGGGCGGCGGGGGCTAAGGCCAAGCTGTTCGCATCATCGGTGGCCGTGCGTGCGGCCGACGTCGCGGTGCAGACCCTCGGTGGCTATGGGTACTCACGGGAGTACAACGCCGAGCGGTACTACCGCGATGCGAAGATCACCGAGATTTATGAGGGCACCAGCGAGATCCAGCGCCTAGTCATCGCGCGCAGCCTGTTCGGCGACGCCGCCCGCTGATGGCTAGATGCTCACCTCGGTGCCCAGGTGGATGACCTGGCCCGGTGGGAGGCGGAAGAAGTCGGCCGACTTCGCAGCGTTGCGGTGCATGGTTCCGAACAGGCGCTTTTGCCAGTGGGGCAAGCCGACGACGTGGTCGCGCGTGATGACCAGCGTGTCGTCGCTCACGACGTATGAGGCCTCGGATGGCGACTCAGGCAGGCCCAGCACGCCCCACACACTGGCGAGGGCCTCGGGGATGTCAGGGCGCTCAACGTAGCCGTACCAGACCTCGATGGCGGTGATTCCCGGCCCCTTGCGCTTGGTCAGGACGCGGGCCGACGGATTCACTCTCGGGGTGGTGCGGTATCGCACGCTCACCAGCACAGGATGCTCGGGCAGCAGCTTGTTGTGCTTCAGGTGGATGGCCAGCGAGTGCGGGGCCACCTTGGGGTTTGCGGTCATGAAGACGGCCGCGCCGGGGATGCGCTGCTCCGGAATGGGCACCGACTCGACCAGACGATCCATGGGCACCGACTCCGACGCGATTCGGTGTCGCAGTACTCCCCGGCCCCGACGCCAGGTGACCATCACGGTGAGCAGCAGGGCCGCCATGAGCATGGACACCCAGCCGCCGTGGGGGATCTTCTCGCAGGTGGCCACGAACAGCAGCAGGTCGATGGCCAGCAACGGAGTGAAACACAGGATGATGAGGGCAGGATTCCACCTCCATGCATTGCGGGCCATGACCATGGTGAGCCCGGTGGTGATGGCCATTGTGGCCGCGACAGCGAGTCCGTATGCACCGGCCAGAGCCTCTGACGATCCAAACGCGAGGATGAATGCCACCACCACTCCATACAGCGCCATGTTCGGGAAAGGCATGTAGATCTGTCCCTCCACCTTCTCTGACGTGTGGACAACGCGCTGGCGGGGCAGCAGATCGAGCTGAATGGCCTGCCGGGTCACGGAGAACACTCCGGAGATGACCGACTGCGACGCGATGAACGTGGCCACCGTGGCCAGGATGAGCAGCGGGATGGCCATCGCCTGCGGGCCCATGTTGAAAAATGGGTTGCTCGCACTGCTTGGGTTGGTCAGCACCAGCGCTGCCTGCCCTAGGTAGGCGAGCATCACACCCGGAAAAGCGACGACGAGCCACGCGAGAGCGATGGGCTTGCGGCCAAAGTGGCCCATGTCGGCGTACAGGGTCTCAACACCCGTGACGCACAGCACAACGGCACCCAGAACGGCAAGGCCGTGCCCTGGATGGCGCCCGAGAAACAAGATGCCGTCCAGCGGATTGAACGCCTGCAGCACGAACGGGGCGGCGATGACCTCTTTGATGCCCAGCGACGCGATGACAATGAACCACAGCAGCATGATGGGCCCAAAGGCCTTGGAGATCTTGTCTGTGCCAAAGCGCTGCACGATGAAAAGGATCGTCACCACCGCGATGGCGAATGGCACCACCAAAGCGCCCGCCGATGGGAAGCTCACCGTGATGCCCTCGCCTGCCGACAGCACAGACACGGCTGGCGTGATGACCCCATCGGCATAGAAGAGGCCCACGCCCACCAGCCCGGCGAGAAACGCCCACCGCGCCGTCGTGCCGTGGAGCGTGCGTCGCGCGAGCGCCGACAGCGCCAGCACGCCGCCTTCGCCTTTGTTGCTCACGCGCATGACGAGTCCGATGTACTTCACGCCCACGATGAGGATCAGCGCCCACAGGAAGAGCGACAGCAGGCCCAGGATGTCGCTCTGGTCAGTACCCACGCCGGTGGCGATAGCGGCCTGAAATGCGTACAGCGGGCTCGTACCGATGTCCCCGAACACAACTCCGAGGGCACCGAGGGCGGGTAACGATGTGCGGGGAGCGCGCGTGCCGGTGTCCGTGACGCGGGCCAGCGTAGCGCCCGCGCATCAGCTGTGCGCCGCGACTCGCCGTCGCCGGTCGGCAGATGCACGGTGTTGCCCCCCGCTGCGCAGGTGCTTGTACATCCGGCCAAAGAAGTTGCGTACCCGTTATCTACTGGGCCATGAGGTCGCAGCGTGTCGGATGGCACCGTTGCGGAGCCCCGGGGATAGGGGCGCCCGGCAGCCTGATTCCTCCGGAGGAACCGTATGAACGCAGTGGCCATCGACACCGTCTGGGTGGTTGTTGCCGGATGTCTGGTGCTGCTGATGCAGGCTGGGTTTGCTGCGCTCGAGATGGGCCTCTCGCGGATGAAGAACGCGGGTGCCGTGGCCGCCAAGGTCATCGTCAACTTCGCGCTTACCCTCGTGGTGTTCTGGGCCATCGGATATGCGATTGCGTTTGGCGATGGCAGTGGGTTCGCCGGTGCCACGGCGTGGTTCATCGATATCGGCAACAGCGAGGGCGTGGCGGCGCTCTCGTACTCGGGTATTGACGAGACAACAAAGTTCTTTTTCGAGGCCATGTTTGCCGCGGTGGCGCTGGCCATCGTGTGGGGGACCATGCTCGACCGGGCACGGTTCGTTACCTACCTGCCCTTTGCAATCCTGTTCGTCGGGCTCATCTATCCCATCGTCACCCACTGGGTGTGGGGCGGCGGATGGCTTTCCCAGAACGGGTTCCAGGACTTCGCGGGCTCCGGGGTGGTGCACATCACCGGGGCGTTCGCGGGTATCGCTGGCGCGATCATTGTGGGGCCACGCATCGGCAAGTTCCGGTCGGATGGAAGGGCCAATCCCATTCCCGGCCATTCGATGCCCATGGCCGTGCTGGGAGTGCTCATTCTGTGGGTGGGGTGGATGGGATTCAACGCTGGCTCGTTTTTGGGCGCCGTGGGCAAGCCAATCGGCACGGTGGTGGTTGTCACAAACCTCGCGGGTGCCTTCGGCGTGCTCGGTGCCGTGGTGATGTCGCGCCTGCTTCTGGGCACGTACGACATCGGGATGATGGGCAACGGCGCCATCGCAGGGCTGGGCGCCATCGCGGGCCCCTGCGCATTCGTGGTGCCCTGGGCTGGCGCGCTCATCGGTCTGATGGCCGGCTGCGCGATGGTGCCAATGGTGCTGCTGGTTGACCGCATGCGCATCGACGACCCAATCGGGGTGCTCGCCGGGCACGGCATGGGCGGGATTGTAGGGGTGCTCGCCGCTGGGTTCCTCACCACCACCGATGCTGCGGCCACGCTGGGCGGCCGTCCTGGCCTCTTCTACGGCGGCGGCGCGACCCAACTGGGGTGGCAGGCCATCGGCATGGTGTGCATCGCTGCATTCGCCTTCACCACCGGCTACGCGGCGTTTTGGCTTATCCAGAAGACCGTCGGCCTCAGAGCATCGGAGTCCGACGAGATGACCGGACTCGATATCTCTGAGCACGGCATGTTTGGGTACCCGGAGCGGTTCATTGAGGTTATTGGTGCCGAGCCGGAGGATGCCCACTCCCGCGTGGGTGGATCGCTGAACGCCTGATCCGACCTGCAGGTGCCGCCACTGGGCACACTGCGGACGTGCTTGTGCTGTTTGATATCGATGGGACCCTGCTCCACGGCGCGCCGGAGGGGCATGCCCACGCGATGGCCGATGCCATGCGCACGGTGTGGGGCGTCCCGGTCGTGCCGGATGATGTGTGGGCCACCCAGCCTGCGGGTCGCACCGATCGCGAGATCGCCCGCCTGGTGCTGCGTGGCCACTCAGTCACCGACGTCGCCATTGATGCATGCATGCGCGAGTGGATCGATCTCGCGTGCAGGATGCACGCGCAGATGGCCAACGCCCATCCACCGCCCGCGGCCGCACCGGATGCCGAGGCCGTACTGGCGTCCCTGAAGGGGCAGGGGGTCGAGATGGCGTTGGTGACCGGGAACCTCGAGAAGATCGGCCGGGCTAAGGTGGCTGCAGCCGGTCTCGGCGCGTGGTTTGCGGCCGGTGAAGGGGGTTTTGGATCCGACGCCGAGTTGCGCGCTGATCTGGTGGAGCGGGCGCGCGAGCGCGCCAGCGAACGGTATCCGGACGATCATGTGGTGGTGATCGGGGACACCCCCCGCGATATCGCCGCCGCACGGGCTGCTGGCGTGCGCGTGATCGCAGTGACCACCGGGGCTCACGATGCGGGTGCCCTTGCCGGCGCAGACGCCGTTGTTCCTCATCTCACGGGCGCTTCGGAGATTCTCGACCGCTGATCCGCAGCATGCGGGTTCGCCTCAGGGCGAAGGGTGTGTGCCACCACTTCATCCCTGAGCACAAGGAGCGCCACGCGCCGTCGCCATACCCTCGTCGATGAATGGTGGCCGTGCACATGCACTGCCCCGAAATCGATGAAGGAGGGCAACTCTATGCGTCAGAGGTCACTCAGGTTGGGTGCCGCAGCAGCAGTGCTGCTGCTTGGCGTCCCCGCCTTGGCCACTGCGGCAGCTGGTCCGTCCCCGACCGACGTCGCGGTCAACTCCATGTGGGTTGTGATTGCTGCGATTCTGGTGCTCTTCATGCAGGCCGGCTTCGCAATGCTCGAGATCGGCCTCTCACGCATGAAGAACTCCGGTGCGGTCGCCGGAAAGATCGTCGTCAATCTTGCAATTACATTCCTCATGTTCTGGGCGATCGGATTCGCGCTCGGTTTTGGTGATGGGAATGACTTTGTGGGATCCGCAGGCTGGTTTCTGGACAACGCGGATGCGGCGGGCGACACCAACTCGCTTGGCCTCTTCGACTTCGGCAACGCCCTCGCGGCCTACAACATTCCGGTTGAGGCAGTCTTCTTCTTCCAGGCGGTGTTCTGTGCTGTGTCGCTCGCCATCGTGTTCGGCACGATGCTCGACCGCACGAAGTTCATCGCGTACATCATCTTCGGTGTCGTCTTCACCGGGGTCATCTACCCGATCGTCGCCCACTGGACGTGGGGTGGCGGCTGGCTCTTCCAGCAGGGCTTCCTCGACTTCGCGGGATCCTCGATCGTCCACTTGCAGGGTGCACTCGCGGCCATCGCCGGAACGCTCTTGCTGGGGCCACGCCTCGGGAAGTTCCGGGAAGGAAAGCCACAGCCCATCCCAGGCCACTCGATTCCGCTCGCCATCCTCGGGGTGCTCATCCTGTGGGTCGGTTGGATGGGCTTCAACCCCGGTTCGTTCCTCGGGGCGGTCGGCTACAACTTCGCCGACGTGGCCATCAACACTAACCTGGCGGCGGCGGCCGGCGTCATCGGCGCCACCATCGGCTCGCTGGTCATGTTCAAGACGCTTGACGTCTCACAGATGGGCAACGGGGCCATCGCCGGTCTCGTCGCCATCACGGCACCATGTGCCTTCGTGGATCCGTGGGCTGCAGTGGTCATTGGACTCGTCGTCGGCATGCTCGTGCCGACGCTGGTGGTGCTGGTTGACAAGCTCAAGATCGATGACCCCATCGGCTGCATTCCGGTGCACGGTGTGTCGGGCATTCTTGGCACCCTGGCAGTGGGCCTCTTCGCCACCCGCGACCGCCTCGACGCGCTGAACCTCTCTGGTTCGGAGGCCGGTATCTTTTACGGGGGCGGTGGCCACCAGCTGTGGGTTCAGGTGTACGGCGTGGCCGCAACCATCGCCTTTACCTTCACCGCATCGTTCATTCTGTTTGCATTGATCAAGTACACAGTTGGTCTTCGCGTGAGCGAAGAGGATGAGATGGCGGGCCTCGACATCTCTGAGCACGGTATGTATGGGTACCCGGAGCAGTTCATCGAGGTTCCCGGGGCATTCCCAGACTCGGGAAGGGCCGACGGTTCGTCGCTCTTCGCCGGTTCCAAGACCGCGACCTCGTCGCAGTAGGAGGACACTGACGTGAAGAAGATTGAGGCATTCATCCGTCACGAGGCATTTGACGAGATCCGCGACAAGCTGGCGGCCATGGGGCTTCCCTCCATGTCCATCAGTGAGGTCAAGGGCTCAGGACGCCAAGGCGGATACACAGAGAGTTATCGCGGCGCGAAGACCACAATCTTCATGCGTCCGAAGCTGAAGTTGGAGATCGTGCTTGACGACAGCGATGTCGAGCGGGCTGTGGATGTCATCCTCGAGCACGCCCACACGGGCGAGCCCGGGGACGGGAAGATCTTCATCATCCCGCTTGATGACGCAGTGCGCGTACGAACGGGTGAGCGCGGGGACGTTGTCCTCGCGCCGCACTCGGATAACGCTCCGGCCTAGGTCGGACCACCCATCGCGGTGGGTGTGGGGCCCTCGTCGAGGTTGGACGGGGGCCCCACGTCGTTTCGGGGCTCCGGCGCCTGCGCAGGGAGCGTGAGCGTAAATCGTGCCCCGCCTGCGGGCGCCGTACCGGCTGTGAGGTCTCCGCCCAGTGCGCGGGTGAGTTGGCGTGCGATGGCCAGGCCGAGGCCCGATCCCTGGCTGCCCTCCGGCGTTTCAGCCGACCGGAATGGCTCGAAGATGGCTTCGCGCATATCGGGGCTGACCCCGGGTCCGTTGTCGTCAACATCAACCGTGACCCCGCCATTCCCGTTCGGTCGGGCCGAGAGAACGACCTCGCCACCGGGGGGAGCCCAGCGGATTGCGTTGTCGATGAGGTTGGTGACCACCTGCTGCACGCGGTCCGGGTCGGTGATGACCTCGGGCAGGTCGCCGATGTCGGCGCGCAGGGTGACGCCCCTGACCTTGGCCGTGGACCACAGCGCATCGGTCGCCTGCTCCAGTGGCAGCGCGGCAGCCACGGGCACGAGGTTGACGCGGAACCGGTCGGCATCCATGCGTGCCAGATCGAGCAGATCGGTCACCAGTACCTCAAGGCGTGTGGCCTCAGATGCGATGGCCCCGAGTGACCGCGGCACGGCGTCCTCGGGTACCACGCCATCGGAGAGGGCAGATGCGTGCCCGCGGATGGCGGTGAGGGGGGTGCGCAGGTCATGGGTGACCCGCATGAGGAACTCGCGAGCCAGGCGGTCTCGACGTGCCAGTTGACGCACCATCGCGTTGAACGACCGCGCGACGGCGTCGAGCTCCTCTGCACCACCGGTGGCGACCTCGGTCTGCAGGTCACCCGCCGCCACGCTTGCCGCCGCCGCTTCAAGGTCGCGGAGCGGTCGGGTCGCACGTCGCGTAATCCACAGCACCAACACCACAGCAACCAGAAGGCCCAGAAGTGTGGCAACGAGGATGGGGGGCAGTACGTCACCCCAGTTGGCCGCCACCTCGTTCTGTGGGCGCGTGAGCACGATGGCACCCACATAGCGGCTGCCCACCGTGACGGGCGCTGCAGCCGCGAACGTTGGCGTGGTGGCACCGGTGGGCGTGAATCCAAATGCCTGCGAGCCATCGCGCACCAATACCGCGGGGCTCAGGTCCCGTGCCACCGTTCCGGGGAGGCCACCAGTGGGATCGGATGCCCCGGGCGAGAGGTCAAGGCCCACGTAATACAGGCGCGTGCTCGGGCCGGCGAGGGTCTCGAGATTGCCGATGGGGTCAGTGCGGAACTCGGCACCGGTCTCGAGCGCGGTCTGCACACGGGCAGATACCAGCACTGCGACCGCACGCGCCTGGCGGTCCAACTCGGCCCGTGCCTGGTTGGTCGCCTCCCCGCGGATGAGCGAGACGGCAATGGCGGCAAACAGGATGGCCGCGACGATGAGCCCGCCGACCGCGCCGAGCGCCACTCGTCCCGAGAGGCTCGCCCACGGCCTCCGGCGGGCCGGGGCCGCGGCAGTCACCGCCGGGCCGCAACCTTGTAGCCGGTACCCCACACAGTCTCAATGGGACAGGCATCGCCCAACTTGCGACGCAGTTGACGCACGTGCACGTCAATGGTGCGGCTATCCCCGAGGAATGTGTAACCCCACACACGCTCAAGCAGCTGTTCACGGCTCAGCACAAGACCCCGGGCCTGCACGAGCGTGGTCAGCAGGTCGAACTCCTTGGGTGTGAGCGCCACCTCGGTGTCGCTCACATACACCTCGCGCGGGCCCACCTCGATGCGCAGGCCGTCAACCTCGAGCACCGGTGGCATGTCCGGGTCGACCTGATCGGCCTGGCCATCGCTGCGGCGCAGTACCGCACGCACCCGGGCCACCAACTCGCGCGGGTCGAAGGGCTTGGTGACGTAGTCGTCGGCGCCTAGTTCGAGCCCCACGACCTTGTCGACTGGCTCGTCGCGCGCGGTGAGCATGAGGATGGGCATCGACCCACCGCCCTGGCGGATACGCCGGGTCACTTCGAACCCATCCACGCCGGGCAGGTTCAGATCGAGCAGCAGCAGGTCGGGCTTGTCGGCGTCGATCTTCTCGAGCGCTGTGTCGCCGCGCGCTGCGACATCCACGCGAAAGCCAGCCGCCTCCAGATACATCTTGGCGAAGGAGGCGATGTTGGGCTCATCCTCGGCGATGAGAATGAATGGCTGTTCGTTTGAAGATCCCATGGTGTGGCCCGACGGAGGTTACCCCGTGTGGGCTATTTCGCGGCCGCCAGTGCGAGATCGATGGGTTTGAGCGGCCAGCTCTGGGGGCTGCCGTTGTTCACGGTGAAGGTGCCCACGCCGTCAAGCATCCCGCTGCCACTGCCCGTGATGGCGATGGCGAGCGATCCCCTGCCGGACAGGTCGACCCGGATGTCGGTCCCGTCGATGAGAAAGCGTTCGCGTGGTGACGTCGTCACCGCGACTCGGGTGCGAGTGCCATCGGCCTTCGTCACCCGCTTGAACGGGATGCATGCCGCGCCCACGCGCAGCATCCCATCGCCCCGGCGATCCTCCACGCGGATGGTCATTCCCCTCACGGTGCCCCAGGACATGAATGATCCCAGCAGGCGAACCCGCCCCGCCCCCTGGATGTTCACCTGGCCGCCAGCGCCCGCCGCGCCGGTCGTGACCGGGTTGAGGTTGGTGCCGGGTGAACGGCAGTCACCCTTGCTGTGCGACGGCACGCTGTGTGATGGGCCTCTTTCGGGGGAATGAGAGGGACCGCCCGGAGCGCTGATCGCTGGCGCGGCCATGGCGAGCGCTCCGATGAGAGCGGCGGTAACGGCGGCGCGTGGGGGTGAAGGGGTTCGCATGGTGTGTCCAGTCGATACGGACAAGGTCAATCGTGGCCCTTCACCATGCGAAACGCGAGGGCACACCGTAAGCATTTCGTGAATCCGTACGGGGCACCTCCCCGCTCATATACCCAGCTACATCTCCAGGTTGATGCCCTCTTCCACCTTCACCGGGTCCTGCGCCCGGGGCGGAAGCACAACTTCCTGGTCAACGGCCGGGCCCGTGGAATCGACCGGAGCCGCCGAAGCGGCGGTCTCCCCTTCGGGGATCGGCCGGGGGCCGTCACCCATGTAGCACCAGATGATTTCGCCGCAGTCCGGGCACGAGGGCAGGGCACCGCGGTTGTTGATGCGAAACTGGCACGTGACGCAGGCATAGATGCCCACGAGCCGTTGCCCAGTGAAGAAACAGGGCTTACCCAGTCGCTTCTCTGCCTGCTGGGCCCCCTGTGCCGGGGTGAGGTTGGACTTCTGCGGCGCCGCGGTCTTGCCGGGGCCATCTGTGCGTCCGCTGGTACCCATGAGCGTCTCCTGGTCCGGCCCATGCCGTCGCACGGGCTAGCATCGCTATCCTCCCGACCGAGTTGGACTCTACCGCGCCGCGCCAGCCACTTATATGTCTTCGGCGTGAACGGAGGGCTGTTCATGCGCGTCGCATGTGCGCAGATCAACACAGTTGTTGGTGACCTCGATGGAAACATCGAGCGTATTCGTACGGCTGTGCGTGGCGCAGCGGATGCCGGCGCAATGCTCGTCCTCACCCCGGAACTCGCGATTACGGGATATCCGCCGGAAGATCTTCTCGTCCGGCCCTCGTTCGCCCATGCGTCGCGCGAGGCCCTGGAGGCACTCGCCGAGTCCATCACGGACTGCGTTGCCATCGTCGGATTCGTCGACCACGACGAGGACATCCGGAATGCTGCCGCGGTTATTGCGGACGGCCGGGTGCAGGCCATTTACCACAAGCGGTTTCTCCCGAACTACGGGGTATTTGATGAAGCCCGGTATTTCCGCGCAGGCGACCAGCCCATCATTCTTGACATTGAGGGTGCTCGAATGGGTATCGTCATCTGCGAGGACATCTGGTATCCAGCCCCTGTGGCTGCGGAACTCGCCCGCGCCCGCCTCGACGTGATCGCCTGTATCTCGTCATCTCCATTCCACGCGGGCAAGGGCGATGCACGCGAGCGAATGCTCCAGACCCGGGCATCGGACAGCGCGGCAGCGCTCGTCTACTGCAACCAGGTTGGTGGCCAGGATGAAGTGGTGTTTGATGGACGTTCCGCGGTCATTGATGCAACCGGCGAGGTCGTGGCACGGGCGCAGATCTTCGCCGAGGAGTTGCTCATCGCTGATCTCGAGTTGGACCTTGCCGCCGGCCACCGGCTGCGGGCACCGCTGCTCCGGCGCCTCGAGCCCCTCGATTCCCCGGCCCCGGTGTTTGTCAGCGCAGGAGTGGCGAACGCGCCCGTTGGAGCACCGAGCGAGACCGCGCCTATCGCGGCGCCCGAGCGTGAGCTCTGGGATGCGCTGGTCATGGGCGTGCGTGACTACGTGCAGAAGAACGGATTCCCGGGGGTCATCATTGGCTTGTCCGGCGGTATCGACTCTGCCCTGACCGCCGCGCTGGCTGTCGATGCGCTCGGCCCCGACTGCGTCCGCGGCGTTGCGATGCCGTCGGTATTTACTGAGTCCCGGAGCACCGAGGACGCGCAGTTCCTCGCAGATCTGCTCGGTATCCGGATGGATGTCATCGAGATCGCCCCAGTCGTCGATGCTTTTGAGACTGAACTCGTGGGTGTGTTCGAGGGGCGCGACCGTGACGTCGCCGAGGAAAACCTGCAGGCTCGCGTTCGCGGCACGCTGCTCATGGCCATGAGCAACAAGCACGGCGACATGGTGCTGGCAACCGGCAATAAGAGCGAGATGTCGGTGGGCTACTGCACTCTTTACGGAGACATGGCGGGCGGATTTGCGCCGCTTCGCGACGTGTCGAAGACCTGGGTGTACCGGCTTTCGTCGTGGCGGAACATAGATGCAGGCAAGGAGGTCATCCCGGAAGCCACTATTGCGCGTCCGCCCACTGCGGAACTGCGTCCGGATCAGAAGGATTCGGACTCGCTTCCGGAATAC
>SYFI01000108.1 GCA_005800465.1 Actinomycetota bacterium
CGAACAGATCGTTCTGCACCTGACCTAGGCGTTCATCCCAGCCCTCGGGAAGCTCCTGCAGGCGCACCACGCCGAGCACGGCGTTCAGTTCGTCCACCTCGCCGTAGGCGTTCACACGCAGGTTGTCCTTGCGCACGAGGCTCATGTCCCCAAGGCGCGTGTCGCCCTGATCGCCGGTGCGGGTGTAGATGCGTGTGAGATGAACGGCCATCACAGCGCAGACTTTAGACCGCGGGTCGGTCGGACTTCGTTGACTACGGGGCGCCGGGGTTGGCTGCGTCCCAGTCGCGGGCAAATCGCTCGGTCGCCACGGCATCGCCGAGGCGCCCCATCAGCCGCTCCTCACGAATGGCAATAAGCAGTTCGGCCACCCACGGACCGGGGCGGCGCTCGAGTAACTCGGCCAACTTCGCACCGTCGATGGCCGACCGGATGGGCTCCATCTCGTCGATGCGGGCGTGGGCCGCGAGCATGTCTCGTGCCAGCGCTAGGTGCCGGGTGATCTGGATGGGGGTGGTGCGGGGCCCATCGGTGGCCAGCCGGTCGGCCACCGACAGCACAATGGCCTCGATGGGGTCGGGTGCCACACGCCGCAGATACCGGTCGTACTGCACCAGTGAAAGTGGCTGTCGGTGTACGAGGAATCCCAGCATCAGGTGCTGGCGTACGCCGTGCACGACGAACTCCCGCAGGCGGTTTGATGTACGCAGCCGGCGCATGAGCGCGTCGGCCATATCGGCTCCCACACGGTCATGCCACACGAAGGTGACCCGCCCTTCGTCAGTAACGCCCCGGGTCTGTGCCTTGGCCATGTCGTGCAGAAGGGCAGTGATACGCAGGGCATCGCTGCACGTGAACCCGTCGGCAAGCGGGGTGTCCAGGGCGACCGCCACCATGGGTGCAGTCCCCCGGAACACCTCTACTGGATCGCGCTGAATCCGCACCACGTTGCCAAGCACCTCGTAGGTATGCCCCAGCACATCGAGGTGGTGGTAGCTGCTCTGCTCCACTCCCCGGCAGTCGCCCAGCTCCGGGATGAGGGCCGTGAGCCCCCCCACGTCATCAAGTGCGGTAATCGCGGCCACTGGGTCGCTGGCACGGATGATGCGCGAGAACTCCTCCATCACGCGCTCCCCGGGTGCGCTCAGCAACCCCCCGGCGGCGGTGTGAGCAGCGCTGCGGGCATCTGGGTCCACAGTGAAGCCGAGCGAATCAGCCAGGCGCGCGAGCCGGATGATGCGGACGGGATCGTCGGTGAGCGCTGTGGGCCCCACCAGCACAAGGCGTCGCTGGCTCAGGTCATCCATGCCCCTGTGATGATCGACAATCACGGGATCACCGGACACCGGGAGCGCAAGGGCATTCACCGTGAAGTCCCGCCGACGCAGATCCTTGTCGAGCGTCTCCCCGAGCATCGGCATGATGTCCACCTGCCACGGCAGGGTGCCACCCGTGAGCCTCCATGCACCGAAGTCCCGCGACAACTCAAACCTGCTCGCCCCGTGAGCCCGGGAGAGCGCCTTGGCGGCCACCGCGGGGTCGCCTGAGGTGATGACGTCCACATCCGCAACCGGACGGCCGAGAAGCGCATCGCGTACGCAGCCGCCCACGAGCCACGCAGGCTCCGGAAGCGACGCGAGAGGATCGCGCAGGGCGAGGGCGGTCGGGGGTGCTGCGCTCACCCGACGTGGACCCGCGCCACGCGCGGGCTCACGGCGCATGTCACCTCGTACGGAATGGTCCCCCGCAGGCGTGCGATCTCATCGGCGGTGATCCGCTCGCGCCCCTGCGAGCCGATGATCACCACCTCCTCCCCGCCGCGCTCGGTGGCCTCTGGACCCAGATCCACGGTGATGAGGTCCATCGAGACGGTGCCGATGATCGGAACGCGCCGACCGCCCACGAGAACCTCACCGCAATTCGAGAGGTCACGCGCAAAGCCATCGGCGTACCCCACGGGAATGGTGCCCACCCAGGTGCCGCGGGCTGCGCGCCATGTGCGTCCGTACCCAACGCTCTCGCGCGAGCTGAAGTGCTTCACCAGCGACAGACGCGATCGCCAGGACATGACCGGGATGAGGTCGTCGGTGACCGGATCGCCGCCAGATGGAGAACATCCGTAGAGGGCGATGCCGCAGCGCACCATGTCGAAGCAGGCATCGGGGTCGCGCAGCGTGCCCGCGCTATTGGCTGCGTGCACGGTAATACCCGGAAAGCGATCGCGGAACGTGGGCGCGAGCGCACGGAACCGCACCAACTGCTCGCGCATGAACCCGGCCTCGGGCCCGTCGGTCACATCTGCCGTGGCGAAGTGGGTCATCAGGCCCACCACCTGGGCGCCCGCCACCTTCGCAGCGTCGGCAAGCGCCAGCGCCTCGTCAACGGGCACGCCGAGGCGACCCATTCCGGTGTCCACCTCCACGTGCACGCGCACGTCGGCATCGGGGGCTGCAGCGGCCATCAGACGCTCGAGCGCCTGGTGATCGCTGATGGCCACCTCACATCGCTGTCCAAGCGCCCGCAGCCCCGCCGCCTCTGTGAGCGGGCTCATTATGAGAATCGTGACGTCATCGAGTCCGGCAAGGCGTAACTCCTCAGCCTCCTCCACACTGGCCACGGCCAGTGCCATCGCTCCACCGGCGAGTGCCGCCCGGGCGCACTCAATCGCGCCGTGCCCGTAGGCATCGGCCTTTACCACGGCCATGAGGCCCGCCTGGCCGGCCGCGCGGTCGAGCGTCACGGCGTTGTGCCGCACTGCGTCGAGGTCGATGAATGCGGTGGAGCGGGCGTCGCTCATGTGGCGTGCGCCTCCGGGAGTGATTCGATGATGTCGCTGGCGATGGTGCCTTCCCCACGCCCTGCCAGAACCCCTGCCCGGGCGTGGAGCACCGCCCCCGCGGCGGCGGCATCGCGTCCATTTATTCCGCGTGCGAGGAGTGCCGTGATGATGCCCGTGAGCACATCGCCGGACCCCGCAGTGGCCAGCACCGGAGTACCACCCTCCACCACCATCGGCAACTCCCCCGGCGCCGCGATGATGGTTCCCGGGCCCTTCAGCAGCGCAACGTGACCCGATCGCTCGGCCAGTGCAGCGGCGGCGGAAAGACGCCCGGCCTCCACCTCTGCACGCTCGATACCGAGAAGGCGGGCGGCCTCTCCCGCATGGGGCGTGATGACCGTGGCCGCGGAACGGGTCCTCAGCACGGCGAGGTCCTCCCCGAGATGCCAGAGCCCATCCGCATCGATGACCATCGACCGGTCCACGTCGTTCACCAGCGACCTGACGAGTTGCGTTGTGCGCTCCTCACGTCCGAGCCCGGGGCCGACGCCCACCGCTGCCACCCGTGCGATCTGGTGACCAATCTCCGCGCGCGCGTCAGGTCCGAGCCCCGCGTCATCCGAGCCGGCCGGCATCACCATCACCTCAGGCGTCCACGCCGACACCTCGGCACGCACCGACGGCGGTACACAGGCGATCACGATTCCGGCTCCCGTGCGCAGCGCCGCACGCGTTGCCAGCCGGGCGGCACCACTGAGTCCCGGCGCACCCGCCACGATGAGCACACCACCCACTGCGTACTTGTCATCCCCGGCGGCACGCCGTGGGATCGCCCGCACCGCGTCGTCTCCCACCAGCCATGCGGCCTCACCGCAGCGGATGTCCCGCGGCACACCGATGTCCACCACCACGACCCGCCCGGCATGAGTGCGCCCGGGGGCCACGCGGAGCCCCGGCATGTCGCCGCCAAAGGTGATCGTGAGATCAGCGCGTACGGCCGCGCCCTGCACGGTGCCGCTATCTGCGTCCACGCCAGTGGGGATGTCCAACGCAACAACAGGAGCACCCGATGCGACCACGGCTTCCACGACATCAGCGATCGCACCATGTGGCGCACCGGCGGTGCCGGTCCCGAGCAGTGCATCAATGACGATGGCGTCACCGGCTGCGATCGTTGCCGGATCAGCCTCAACGGGAACCAGACCGGCCACCTCGGCCCGCTCGGTCATGGCGAGCGCATCGGGAGTGCCCGGGCGGCGCCCTCCGGGTAGCGCCACGCACACATCCCACCCGGACTCAGCCAGATACCGCGCAACCACCATCCCATCGCCCCCGTTATTGCCGGGGCCGACGAGCACCAGTGCACGCGAACCAGCGGGGTACGACTCAAGGATCTCCCGGGCAGCCAGAAATCCTGCGCGCTCCATGAGCGCTTCGCCGGAGATCCCACCGGCGATCGCCCGCGCATCGGCCTCGCGTAGCGCGGCGGAGTTGAAGAGCGGACGTGCACCGGGAAGCGGCACGGGTCCGTGGGCGTGGGCGATTGGCACGCTGCGCATCCTATTGCCCCGGCGCTAGGCCCCGCGCAGCACGGCCACAGCAGCGGCCATCCCACGCGAATGCGTCAACGAGAGCAGCACTTCGACCACGCCGAGGTCACACGCACGGCGCAGGCAGCGCCCCGTGAGGATCGCCGTTGGGGCGCCCCTCCCCCGTATTACTTCAGCCTCATGCCACCTGGTCATTCCGATACCGAGCGCCTTGCCCACGGCCTCCTTGGCCACGAACCGCGCGGCGAAGTGCTGCGGGGGGAACTTGCGCGACATGCAGTAGGCGCGCTCGGCATCGGTGAAACAGCGCTCCGCGAACCTGGGCTGGCGCGCGAGCACGGCTGCAACGCGATCGATCTCGATCAGATCGATTCCCACGCCGACGACCTCGCTCACCCGTGCCTCACTCCACCGTGACGGTCTTGGCCAGGTTGCGCGGCTGGTCCACGTTGAGGCCGCGTGCACGGGCCACTGCGTAGGCGAACAGCTGCAGCGGGATGACCGCCAGCACCGACGACAACAGGGGCGGAGTGCGCGGAACGAACATCACGTCATCAGCATGCTGGCCGATCTCGTCATTTCCCTCAGTTGCCACCGCGATGACCTCTGCACCGCGTGCCCGTACCTCCTGGATGTTCGACACGACCTTGTCGAACACATGCCCGTCGGTGGCCACGACCACGACAGGCGACCCCTCCTCCAACAGCGCGATGGGGCCATGCTTCATCTCGCCAGCCGGATAGGCCTCCGTGGGCACGTACGAGATCTCCTTCAACTTCAGCGCGCCCTCGTACGCCGCAGGCATGCCCACATGGCGCCCGAGATAGAGGAAGAACGGACGGTCCGCGTACTTCTTGCCTACTTCCATGGCATGGGCAGACGCCGGCGAGTTGAGGTATTCCGACACGAGGCCCGGAAGACGCCGCAGATCCTCACCCAGGTCGGCGGCGCCGGATGCGGTGAGCGTGTGGCGTACCTGACCAAGCTTCAGCGCCAGTAGCGCGAGCGCCATGACCTGGGCGAGGTGGGTCTTGGTGGCGGCAACACCGATCTCCAGCCCGGCGCGCGTATACAGCACCCCATCGGCATCGCGCACGGCCTGCGAGCCCATGATGTTGGTGAGCGCCACCACATGGGCACCGCGTTCACGCGCCACGCGCATGGCGGCAAGGGTGTCGGCGGTCTCGCCGCTCTGGGTGATGCCGATAACGAGATCGCCAGGACCCGCCAGGCATGTGCGGTAGCGGTATTCACTCGCCACCTCCACGTGCACGGGAATGTGTGCCCAGTCCTCGATCAGGTACCGGCCTACAAGCCCGGCGTGGAATGAGGTGCCGCATGCCATGATGTGGATGCGCTCCACGCGGGCCAGTGTCACGTCATCCAGACCCAGTCCGTCGAGTGTGACGGTGCCGTCGCGCGCCAGACGATCGCCGATTGTGTCGCTAAGGGCGTCCGCCTGCTCGTGGATCTCCTTGAGCATGAAGGTGTCAAAGCCGCCCTTCTCGGCAGCGTCGGCATCCCAGTCCACGGCCGCAACCTCACGGGCGATCACCCGGTCGCCGTCGTAGATGACGACCGAGTCGGCCTCCACCACCACGATCTCGCCCGACTCCACCATCAGCGTGTCGCGGGTCTCCGGGAGGAACGCCGGGATCGCCGATGCGATGAACCACTCACCCTCGCCCACACCAAGCACCATGGGGCACTCACGACGAGCGGCAACAAGGCGATGCGGCTCATCGACACTTGCCGCGACGAATGCGAAGTGGCCCTCGATCTCCCCGATCACCGTGCGCACCGCGGCCACCAGATCACCCTCATAGTGGCGGGCGATCAGATGCGGGATGACCTCGGCGTCGGTCTCGCTGGAGAAGATGACGCCATCGTCCTGCAGTGCGCTGCGCAGGCGGGCGTAGTTCTCGATGATGCCGTTCATCACCACACTGATGCGGCCGCTCGAATCAGTGTGTGGGTGGGCGTTGGCCTCGGTCACCCGGCCGTGTGTGGCCCAGCGCGTGTGCCCCATCCCCGTGGTGGCGGTGGACGTGATCTGCCCCGCCGCCTTGCGCAACTCGGCGAGATTGCCCACCGCGCGAATTGTGCGGAAGCCGCCATCCTCGAGGAGGACGATGCCTGCCGAGTCGTATCCCCGGTACTCCAGGCGCTCAAGGCCCTCGAGGATCAACTCCTCGCAGGGACGCGATCCGACGTATCCGATGATGCCGCACATGTCAGTGACCCCCCTCGATCAGGCCAAGCGCACGCCCTGCAGCGTCCGCGATCTCGTCGGCGATCCTGTCGCACTGCTCGGACGTCGGCGCCTCCACCATTACGCGCACGAGGGGTTCGGTACCCGACGCCCGAAGCACGATGCGCCCGTCGCCTCCGAGGTCGGACTCATGCGTATGCACCAGATCCCAGACCCCGGTGGCATCGGCCAGATCTCCCTTGCGCTCCACCCGGATGCTCACGAGGCGCTGTGGCATGCGCTGCATCAACGATGCTGCATCGGCAAGGGTGAGACCGCGCTCCGCCAGCGCCGAGAGCAGCAGGATGGCGGCACCCAGGCCGTCGCCGGTCGGTCCGCTGGGCAGGTGAATGAGGTGCCCGCTCTGCTCACCACCCAGCACCAGATCATTCGCGCGCATGTCCTCCAGCACGTAGCGGTCGCCCACGTCGGTCCAGCGCACCTCGATACCGCTGTCGGCCATCGCGCGACGGAACCCGAAGTTGGTCATGGTGGTGGTGACTACCGCGGGCCCCGGCAACTCGCCGCGCCCCTGCAACCAGATGGCAAGCGTGGCAAGGATCTGATCGCCATCCACCACGGCGCCCACGGCGTCAACAGCCAGCATGCGGTCGCCGTCGCCATCGAAGGCGATCCCAAGTGACGCGCCGTGCCCAGTCACCGCCGCCTGCAGGGCCGACAGGTCGGTTGACCCGCAGCCCACGTTGATGTTGACCCCGTTGGGATCGGCACCGATCACCCGAACATCGGCACCAAGGTCGGTGAGCACGGCCTCTGCCGTGGTTACCGTGGCACCGTTGGCGCAGTCGATAACCACGTGGACGCCATCGAACCGGCTACCTGTCCGCGCCACCATGTGAGCCCGGTCCGTCGCAGCCGCATCGGCCCAATGGCGGATATCCCCGATGCCGCCCGCCGTGGGCCGGTCGCCTCCGGCGACGTCGATGCGCTGCTCAAGCGCCGCCTCGGCGGTGTCAGGAAGCTTGAACCCGTCAGGCCCGAACAACTTGATGCCGTTATCGGGGAATGGGTTGTGCGAGGCGCTGATGACGACGCCGGCCCCGAAGTCCGGATCCCCTGCCACGAGCTCCGCCACGGCAGGCGTGGGCAGCACACCGCCCAGAACGACATCGGTGCCCGCAGACGCGATCCCCGCTGCGAGTGCCGCCTCGAGCATCGGGCCACTCCGGCGTGTGTCGCGCCCCACCAGCACCGCACCGGAACCAGCAAACGACAGGCCAAGGGCCCGCCCGATCGCCAGTGCAAGTTCCGGCGTGAGGTCGGCGTTCGCGACCCCTCTGACGCCGTCCGTCCCGAAGAGCCTCCGGGCCGGCCGCGCCTCCCCGCTCAGCGCTTCGAGAACTGGGGACGCTTACGAGCGCCCTTGAGGCCCGCCTTCTTGCGCTCCTTCTCGCGAGCGTCACGCGTGAGGAAGCCCTCGCGCTTGAGCTCGGGGCGAAGGTTCTCATCCATCTCAACCAGGGCACGGGCCACGGCGTGGCGAAGGGCGCCGGCCTGACCCGAGATGCCGCCGCCATCGAGGCGAGCCTTCACCGAGAACTGGCCCTCGACGCCCGCGGCGACGAGCGGTGACTTGGCGGCCGTCACGAGCACCTTGCGACCGAAGAAGTCCTCAATCGGGCGACCGTTGCACGTGATGGTGCCATCGCCCGACTCGAGGATGATGCGGGCGACCGAGGTCTTACGCTTGCCGGTTGCCTGAATGCGGACCTGGGCGGTGCTCATACGATGACC